>JAAZKE010000054.1 GCA_012799995.1 Chloroflexota bacterium
ATAAAAGCATCACCGCCGAAGGACAATCATATCTGAACGCTCAGATGAACCGGTTGATGCCCGGGCAGATTGATTTGCGCTGGACAATTGCCACCTTTTCAGGGCTGCGCGCCAGCGGCAATGCCCCATGTCTGTCTCCCGGCAGTACTTACCGCGGTGATTTCATCGTTTCAGCTGCGGACGAGGTGCACGGTCTGATCAATTGCGCCGGCATTGAATCGCCCGGGTTGAGCTCTGCCCCTGCCATCGCGCTGCGCGTCTGCGACATTCTCCGCGATCAGGGCGTCTCGTTGAAGCAGAAACGGGAATGGAACCCGATCCGCAAAAGAAGACCCGTTCCACGAAAGCTGGAAATGGATGATCGGAAGGAGCTCATCCGGAAAGATCCGCGCTACGGCAGAATCGTCTGCCGCTGTGAAGAGATTACCGAAGGCGAAATCGTCGCTGAAATCCACGCCCCGATCCCGGCATTGACTTATGATGCCATTAAACGGCGCACCTGGTGCGGAACCGGGCGCTGTCAGGGTGGCTTTGATATCACCCGAGTTACCGAAATTCTGGCACGCGAGACCGGCATGGCAGTAGAGTCGATCAGCAAAAAGGGGGTTGGATCCGAATACATTTTCGGGCGTACCAAACAAACGGGAGGGTGCGAATGCAGCGACGCTGGGATGTAGTCGTCATTGGCACCGGTCCGGCCGGGCTGGCAGCTGCCTTGTCCGCACGCGAGCATGGCGCCAGAGAAGTGCTGGTAATCGACCGCGAACCCGAACCGGGTGGGATCCTGTTACAGTGCGTCCACAATGGGTTTGGATTGGAAACATTTCGGGAAGACCTGCCGGGGCCTTCCTACGCACAGCGGTATATTGACCTGGCAGAAAAAGCCGGTGTGCGCTTCCTGATGGATTCGATGGTGCTCTCTGTCAGCCGTGATTTCCGAATTCTAATCAGCAACAGTCAACAGGGAATCCTCGAGTTTCAGGCTGGCGCAGTAGTGTTCGCGATGGGTTGCAGAGAGCGCTCACGGGCGCAGATCCGCATCCCCGGTACGCGTCCAGCTGGCGTCTACACCGCCGGCACTGCCCAGCGCTGGGTCAATATGGAAGGTCTGATGCCCGGCAAACGCTTCGTGATCCTCGGATCAGGCGATATCGGCATGATCATGGCAAGGCGGCTGACCCTGGAAGGCGCAGAGGTGGTGCGCGTGGTTGAATTAATGCCCTACCTGTCAGGACTGTCGCGCAACCTGGTGCAGTGCCTGCAGGATTACGACATTCCGCTGTTCCTCAGTCATACCGTCACCAATGTGCTTGGCAACAATCGCGTCAGCGGGGTTGAGGTGTGTGCGGTTGATGCGCAGCTGCACCCAATTCGTGAGAGCGCTGAAATCATTCCCTGCGACACGCTTCTGCTTTCAGTCGGGCTGATTCCGGAAAACGAACTCTCGCTGAAGACCGGGGTGCTGCTGGACCCGCTGACCGGCGGTCCAATGACAGATAACACCGGCGCAACTTCGCTCGAAGGGTTCTTCGCTGCCGGAAATGCCGTTCACGTCTATGATCTGGTCGATTATGTCAGCCAGGCAGGACAGGCTGCCGGCAAAAGCGCAACCTTGTTCGCTGCTGGAAAACTGCCGGCGCGCGCTGATGTCTTCCCCGTCAGGTATGAAGGAGCTATCCGTTATGGGGTTCCACAACGCATCTCCTGTTCATCCCTGGCTGAAGAGCCGCTGGTACTGCAAATGCGCGTGCGCCAGCCAATGGAAGATGGAGCGGAGTTTTTTGTTTCAGCGGGCATTGGCGGAGAAGCCACCGGAGAACTGCTTTTCAAACGCAAATTCCCATATGCCCGTCCAGGTGAAATGGTGACGCTGACCGTCCAGACCTCAGCGTTTGCGAGCCTGAAAGAATGCGGTGGCCTGACCGTTCGCGTGAAAGAGGAGACAGCATGAAACCGGTAGAAAAAGAGTTGATCTGCGTCACCTGCCCGCGCGGCTGCCGTCTGCGAGTGTTGACGGACGGGGATAAGGTGCTCGAAGTGTTTGGCAACAACTGCAAGCGCGGAGCCAGCTACGCCGAGATGGAACTGCGTGACCCGCGCCGGATGGTCGCATCCACCGTGCGGGTATGCAACGGCGAGAGGCCGGTGCTGCCGGTTACGCTCTCAGCTCCGATCCAAAAGCGATTGATCCGCCAGCTGCTCCGGGAGATTTCGACTGTGACCGTTGAAGCGCCGGTAAAAATGGGCGATGTAATTATTCAAAATGTACTTAACAGCGGCATAAATGTGGTAGCCAGCCGCAATTTGAAATCCGCTGGCAAAACTCATTAGTTTTTTCGGTATCAATCTTGCAACATTGGCATGAATCTTGCATCATTTAAGCAAATATTGCACGCCTGTTTCAAGAAAACGGATCAAGTGCAGCAAGGGGTAGGCTAATGAACGATAGCGCCATGGAAAGAAAAATATTTTCATCAGGATATGCGCTCTCCATTCCGGGAAAATCAAAAAATGTTAACGAGGATTTCGTTATTTTTTATGAAAAAGAACCGGAAGGGACGGTTGGCGCATCCAACCTGTATGTTTTGACCGATGGTTTGACCGGCAGCTGGCATCCGGAAATTTCTGCGCGCTTTGCCGCCAAGAAAATTCTGCACGATTACTTCAAGAGCCACGAGTTTGTCGAAGCCAACAAACTGGCGCTGGCAATCCGCAATGCCAGCAATGAAATCCAGGCCTATTCACTGGCACAGGGCAAGAAGATGGGCTCTGTGGTCGTTTCGATCGCCATCACCGAGGGCAAGGCAGTTATCGGAACCATCGGTGACAGCCGCGTTTATATCGTGCGCAATGGCAAGGTCTATCAGATCACGGAGGATCAGAAATCCGATCAAGCTGAAGAGGTTGCACCGCATGAAAGTCATCACGTGCCGGAAACACGCGCGATCGGGCTGGAAAAAGACATCGTTGTCGACATTTATGACGGCATCGACATCCATCCCAATGACGTGATTTTGCTCGCCAGCGATGGGATTATTTCCTACATCGGAAAAGATGAGATTTTGGCAGCATCGCAGGCTGACACCCCCAAAGAAATCGCCGAAGCGCTGATTGAAAACGGAGCCAAACAGGAACACAACAGTGATCTGTCTGTGATCGCCATCAAAATTTACGATGAAAACGGCATTTTAACGGTCGTGCGCCAACCGGGCACACTGCCGGAAGATACCGACCTGAACAAAGAAACGCACGAGCTGGATCTGATCAAACGTTCCAGACCGCGCCAGAAGCCAGCTGAAGGAACTGTTCCCGGCGGCAAAAGACGGCTTGGCAAGTGGCCGGTACTGGCATTGTTGGCAGCATTTGCCGCGGTGGGTATCTACTTGTTCGCATCCGGTCAAAAAGGCGGCGGCATCTTTGGCCCACGTTATACCGCAACCCCTACCGTTGATCCGGTATTGGCAACCATGGCTGTAATCCAGCAGACTTCGCGTGCTGAGGAGAACATCCGCCTGTCGATGACCCCGACTGCCACGCTGGAGCCAAGCGCAACGGTCGCTCCGACCGATGTGCCGGCATTCATTGATATCGACAACCCGACCGTCGGTGCGCTGACAGCCACCCCTGGCGCCCCGGAAGTAGATACAACCGCCGAAGTGGCAACAGCCACCCCGACTGCTGTCTTGACCCCGATGACCCCGACCCCAATTCCCGTTGACAAAGGGCCGATCACCTCAGAAATTGACCAACGCGAAATGGTCTATGTGATTCCTGGTGCGTTCACGCTCGGTTCCGACATCCAGAAAGACGGGCTTGCGAATGCTTACGAAGAATTGCCGCAACTGGAAGTGTATCTGGATGGATATTGGATCGACAAGACCGAAGTTACCAATGCCGATTTCCTGAAATGCGTACAAGCCGGAAGTTGTTTGGGCTCGACCTACATGAACCTCTACAATCCCGATGATGCTGAACTGCCCGCCACTTATGTTTCAGTTGTCGAGGCTGAGAAGTATTGCGAATGGGCGGGAAAACGTCTGCCAACAGAAATTGAGTGGGAAAAAGCCGCGCGCGGTCATGACGGCAGGATTTACCCATGGGGTGACGAACAGCCTTCGCAGGATAATCGCCTGGCGAACTTCCCCGGCTTCAAAGATAAGGTCACCAATCAGAGTGATGGTATTTTCAAGGTCGGTTCATTGCCTGATGGCGCCAGCCCCTATGGCGCGCTCGACATGGCAGGAAACGTCTGGGAATGGACATCAACGCCGTTCCTCACCGACTACTATCAGACGCTGGCGGATAACGCTCCTGAAGGAACCGACATTATCCGCAACCCGAAAGACCCGGACATCACGGCAAACAACGTGATCCGCGGCGGTTCCGCAGCCGATACTGAATTGAGCAATTACCTCGCCTATCTCAGATCTACCAACCGCAGCTACGTCAACATGATCAGTAGCTTCTATATTGGCTTCCGTTGTATATTGCCAGATACGGAGCCTTAAAACTGTTATTTTTTCATACCTCCTTTCTTTGATTCACGTGATTGCAATCGCGTGGCAAGTTTTACCCTTTGAGAGGGTAAAATTTGTTTAATATGGACTGTCACGCATCATCAGAGAGAGGAAAAACACACGCATTTCCTGACGGATTTTGGCTGAGACACAGCTCGAAATTACTCGCTGTCGTGATGTTGCTGCTGTTGCTGAGCGGTTGCACTTCTGGCCGAAACCTGCAGGGATTTGACCCTGGCGACTTGTTCAGCGTTAAAACCGTAACGTTGCCGGCGCTGGCAACTGCGCTGCCTTCCCGCACGCTCACGCCAACCGCAACACGACGATCCACTTCGACCCCATTGCCGGATGCTACCGAGACCAGGACGCCGGTTCCAATCTTCTCACCCACCCCGGTTGTGGTCGATATCTTAACAATGTTGAACGCTCAAAACGATAAGCTTGAACTGGTGGAGGATGTTACCATCCCGGATGGCAGTATTCTGCGACCAGGAGAGATGTTCGTCAAGAGCTGGCGGTTGAAAAATGTCGGAGACACCATCTGGAACAATGGCTACCAGCTGTTGGTCGCCTATACCACTCCATTTGCTTCTCCCCAGCGCAGTCATGCGATTTTCATCCGCACCACCAACCTGATCGATTTTTCAATCAGCACCTGGGGGCCGCGTCAGTACAATGTTGGCAAGGATCAGGAGGTGGATCTGGTGATCCCCTTACAGGCGCCCAAAGAGCCCGGTGATTACGTTGCGGAGTTCTTCTTGGTCAACCAAAATAATGAGCTGATTTATCCTAAATTCTGGATTCAGTTCAAAGTGGTACTCTCCAAGGAAGCGGTAGCTGCAACGGCTTTCGCCGAACAACAATTAACCGCAACGGTGGACACGAGCGAAGTTCCAGCGCTTCAGGACACACCCCAACCGAAAGAATTTGACTGGAGCGGTGAATGGCTGATCCGGGATCCATTCTCTGACATGGGAATGATTCCGCAACATGCCTGGCTGATGCAGGATGGTGAGGAAGTTCTTGGCTTCTTCTACGACACCGATGACGAGCCAGTGTTGATTGAAGGCCGAACCGAGAATTACGGGCAGCGCCTGAAAGGGAAATTTGCGCAGCCCTGGCAAAACAAAGCTATTGCATTCGAATGGCGGCTGTTGCATACCGGTGATCAGTTCTATTCGGTTACCGCGACTGGCGCCACAGAGTTTGGCAGCGTTTGCGGTGGAAGAAACGGGAAGAAATTCCCCGATACCTGTTCCCTGCCGAAAGGAGACTGAATTTGGCAGATTTGAACGAATACACAGCTTGGATGGATGAATTTGTGCGTGAAAAAGGCTGGTACCAGCCACGAACATTGCGCCCGCAGACGCCTCGCAACATGGCCATCAGCCTGTCAATCGAAGCAGCTGAGATTTTGGAGCACTTTCAGTGGAGCGACGAACCAGCGGACAAAAACGCACTCGCCAGCGAACTGGCGGATGTGTTCCTGTACCTTTTACAGCTTGCCCGGGTCAGTGGAATTGATCTGCACCAGGCGACCATAGACAAACTGGAGCGCAATCGTAAACGCACCTGGGATGAAAACCGCAGGGAGAGAAGATGATCACCTCACCAGCACAAAAGGGCTAATCAATATGATTCTGATACCAAATGACTGTCATCAACCGCAGCTCAACCTGGCTGCCGAAGAATATATCCTGAACCAACTACAATTTGACGAACCGGTTCTGTTTTTTTTCGTGAACGACCCATCAATCATTATCGGGCGCAACCAGAATACGATGGAAGAACTGGATAACCAGTTTGTGCGCACACGCGGAATTCAGGTCGTGCGGCGGCTTTCCGGCGGCGGCGCCGTTTACCATGATCGCGGCAACCTGTGTTTCAGCTTCATTTTCCCGGGTGCGTTGGGACTGAAGCCAAATTTTGAGAGCTTCACCCGTCCGATCGTCAATGCACTCAACCAGCTGGGTATCCCGGCTGTTTTAAGTGGGCGCAACGACATTCTGGTAAATGGCGCAAAGATATCCGGCAACGCTTATTACCGTAACGAGAACGGAGCAGTCTGTCATGGCACAATCTTGTTCAACACCGACTTGAGCATGCTTTCCCGGGCGCTCAAACCAAATCGCGAAAAACTTTCAACCAAAGGAGTGCGCTCGGTTCGCACGCGTGTCACCAACCTCAAGCCGCTGCTTCCTGAAATTGAGAACGTGGAGGCGCTGGAAACGCGTCTGACCGAACTGATTTCGACTGAGGTAGAAAATTTCCAGCGCTATCATCTTACCGAGAGTAACCTGGCTGGAATTGAAATAATTGCCCGCAAACGTTATTACACTGACACCTGGAATTATGGTCAATCACCGCTTTTCAATCTGCGCCGACGTAAACGGTTTTCCTTCGGGGAAGTGGATGCGCGCTTGAATGTGGAAGCGAAAACGATTCGCAGTATTCGGCTGTTCGGTGATTTCTTCAGTGAGCGTGACCCGGCGATTCTGGAAGATGCGCTGACTGATGTGGCATTTGAGCGCACTGCAATCGAAGAACGGTTGCAGGCGATCCCGTTGGATTCGGTGCTGCCAGACTGGAGCATTACAGAAGCATCTGACTTTTTCCTGGGAGAAAAACAGGCTGCTTCTTAAAAATAACGGTAATAGACATAAAAAAACTGCTCACTTGAAAAGTGGGCAGTTTTTGATTCATCCTTCATTCAACGCACGGCTGACTTTCGGAAAAACCGTGTTATCGCACTTTACTTGACTGGTTTCAGATCCTTGTAACGTTCACGCAACGCCCAGGTTCTGACGGCCGCTTCGCGTTGTATGGCAAAATTCATCTTGGATTTGCCTTTGGTGCGCTCCTGGAAATAGATCGGGATTTCTTTCATGCTGAAACCGAGTTTGGAGGCGACGTAATTCATCTCGACCTGAAACATATAGCCGTTAGCCTTGATTTTGTCGAGCGGCATTGCACGCAGCGTTTCCGCCCGCCAGAATTTGAAACCGCCGGTAACATCACGAATCGGCAGATTTAATATCGTCCGCGCGTAAAAATTGCCGAATCCGGAAAGCCATTTGCGATAAAATGGCCAGCTTTCATCCAGCTTTCCACCCGGCACATACCGCGAGCCAATTGCCAGGTCGCAGTTGTCTAACAGACCAATCAACAACGGAACTTTATCAATCGGATGTGAGAAATCAGCATCCATTTGACCGATTGCTTCGGCGCCATCCGCCAATGCAATGCGGAACCCCTCATTGTAGGCAGTTCCCAGCCCCAGCTTGCCGGCGCGATGCAGCACTTTAATGCGCCCGCCATATTGCGCGGATAAATCTTCCGCCAGTTGCCCGGTTCCATCCGGGCTGTTATCGTCTACGATTAAAATACTCAGATCTTCCAGCTCCAAAGCGAAAATGCGCTCAAAAAGCAGGGGAAGATTTTCAACTTCGTTATAGGTTGGAATTACGATTGTGGTTTTCATCTCTTTTGCCGGGCTTTTTCAAGAACCGGTACCTTTCCGATGATTGTTTTGAATCAGAACCATTATAACGTAGAAAAAGGGCACAATCAGAATGAACCGAAGGGACGACAGCAGTCGCTGCCATCCCTGAGTCAAATGCGTTGAGAAGTAACATCTGAAAACCATGAAAAAAGGAAAGTACTAGAAAAACATATTATAAATAACGAGGATCTGGCTGCTGGCGGGTATCGCAATGAAAAAGCCGGAATATACGAAAACCTGGAACAGAATAACGTTGGAAAGGACTTTAATGAACTTGAAACGAATGTTAAAACGCAACGCGAGGCTGCTTATTGTCAGCTTCTCGATGCTCTTCTTCTTTTTATCATTAACCGGCATCAGCGCTGCGCAGGAGACATCATTAACCGAACTCCCCAACCAGCCGACTGTGATCTGCCAACCGGGAACGACCGGCGCGAATCAGGATTTTTGTGTGGCAATCCCTGCGCAGACAACTGGCGGGAACTTGCCTGGCACGGAAGTTTCCGGACCTGCTGGAAAAACTGGTAGCGTCTTCGCGCCAAAGACAATCGATCCCGAGCTTTCGGTAGTCCCTTATTCCTATGCAAAACTTAACCTGGAAAGCTTTGAAAACGCACCCCTTTATGGATCAGCTGCAGATGCAATCGCCGGCACCAACCCCATCAACGTCATTCCGGCAGGCGGTATCCGCTACGTGTCCTACGTCAACCGGGTGGATTCAGGCGGCGGTCATTATGTTCAGACCAAGGAAGGCGCCTGGCTGCGGGCTTCCCCAGCCTTGATTCCTACTGCCACACTCGGCAGAACCTTTGATACGACCCCGCCCAACTATTTCGGCTGGGTTTTTGAAAGCTGCAATCCTTATCGCGAGCCAAACTACAATAATGGCATTGACACCACCGTTTGGTACAACCGCGAAGAAGTGCTGGAGGTTTTCGAAATTGTTCAAAATGAAAGTTCGATCTGGTTCAAGGTGGGTGAAAATCAGTGGATGGATCGCATCCACTTCCGCGTGGCCAGATTCAACACTACCACACCCGCAGGCGTATTGAGTGACCGCTGGATCGAACTCGATTTGCAGGAGCAGGTGGTGATGGTTTACGATAAAAACGAACTGGTTTATGCCACGATGGTCGCAACCGGGATGGAACCTTTTTACACACAACCGGGAGTGTTCCAAATTTATGAGAAAAAAGAAGTAGAAGATATGACCGGCGCTTTTGAAGCCGATAAATCAGACTTTTATTCGCTGCAGGATGTGCCATTTGCACTCTATCACGATCAGGAACGCGCATTTCACGGTGCCTACTGGCGTGCCTGGTATGGGTTTGAGCAGTCGCATGGCTGCATCAACATGTCCATCGGAGACGCGCACTGGCTCTACAACTGGGCTAATATCGGTGATTACGTGTACATTCACGACCCATCCGGTGTAACGCCGACTGATCCTTCCTATTACGGAGCCGGTGGCGCGTAAATCAGGGAATTATTTTGTGATAAAAACGGAGGGCGATATGGCATCACCCTCCGTTTTTTTTGTTCTGGTTCCTCTGATATTCGGAGAAAACGCATTTAGAAATCGCCGTCATCAGCGGCGAAGTGACTGTCGATTTCGCTGAGCGATTGACCATCCTCTAATCGACTGATCACCTCATCATATTCCGCTGGCAACGCTTCGCCGCTCTCCTGCTGCAGCTGGCGCATCGTCCTGCCCAATGCAGCCGGATCATCGCCGCTCTCCATGCTGGATTCAGTAACCAGCCGTTTGCTGTCATCAGAAATCACACGCGGCGCGCGGATCTTTCGCAGCACCTTTGTCGATCCGCAACGCGGACAGAGGACACAGGCAGAATCATATTCAGAGAAGGAAATATGCAACTCAAAAAAATGTTTGCATTCCGCGCAGGTATATTCGTAAATCGGCAAATTTCCTCCTTCCCGTTCCCATTTTAGCGGTATAGTTAACCCGTCACACCTTTGATGGTTTCCAATTGGGACGGATTTAATTCCATTATAATCACTGCAGTCTGGCATTTTGAAACAGATCAACTGGCGTGGCGGGATTAGAAATGGAAGGGAATGGTGTTTACACAGACACGGGCATCGGATGCACTCATGAATGAGCTTTTGGACTCAGAATTACCGGAATTCAACTTTGCCATAGGGAAGCCTTTGATCATTATCATTTCCGGCCTTTCCGGCGCCGGGAAAGACACGGTTATCAACCAGCTTCGCAACAACGAATTTGATTTTCATTTCGTTGTCACCTGCAATACCCGCGCAAGACGTCATAACGAGATTGATGGGGTTGATTATCATTTTGTGACCCGCGAACAGTTTCTGCAAATGATAGCAAAAGATGAGCTGATCGAATACTCCAGCGTCTACAGCGATTTTAAAGGCGTTCCGCGCGTTGAAATTGAAAAAGCTTTCCAAAAAGGGAAAGATATGATCCTGCGTCTGGATCATCAGGGTACCCGTAAGGTTAAAGAAGCCTACCCCGAAGCCATTTCGATTTTCATTGTCCCACCGGACCCACAAACCTGGATCAAGCGTCTGAAAGATCGCGGTGGACAGACGGATGAAGACCTGCGTGTTCGCATCAAAACCGCTAAGGAAGAACTGGCGGCAATCGAAGCATTCGATTACCTGGTGATTAACGACCGCATGGAAGATACCATGAAAGACGTGAGCAATATTATCCGTGCTGAACATCATCGAATTTCGCGGATCGTCAGTAACACCAAGTGAAAAATGACCGAACAAAATTCCTGTCAGCAGCACTTCAGCTCTGAGCAGCCGGAACACCTTCCGGATTCCGCTGATCCCTCAGAACAAGCTCAAACCCCAATCATTCCTGAAATAGTTGACGACAGTGTCCGGCGCGTGCGCATTTATACCCCGGCTGTCAAACCGATTGTTACTTATGCGCTGATGGTGCTGACGATCGCTGTCTATATGTTTCAGACGATCAGCAAACAGACCACAGGAACGGACCTGGGGATCGCTTTTGGCGCCAAATATGGCCCCCTAATCGCTGCTGGTCAGTTCTGGCGATTGATCACGCCGATCCTGCTGCATGGCTCGCTGATGCATATCGCATTCAACATGTATGCGCTGATGGTTTTAGGACGGGACCTGGAACCTGCCTGGGGACATTTCAACTTTCTGATTTACTACCTGATTACCGGGTTTGGCGGGAATGTTTTCTCCACAATTTTCTCACCCAACAGCATTTCGGTCGGGGCATCCACTTCGCTTTTTGGATTGATCGCAGCCCAAGGTGCGCTGATTTACCGCAACCGCAAATTCTTCAGGAATTATAGCAACGCCATTTCCAACATCCTTTTCATCATCCTTTTCAATCTCACGATCGGAATGAGATCCGGCATTGACAATTGGGGGCATTTGGGCGGGCTGGTTTCCGGTGCAATGTTGGCGTTTTTATCAACGCCTCTGATGGACGTTACTTTCAATCCAGCAAAAGCGCGCTATGAACTGACTGATACCGTCCCGCAAAGCAAGCGGAATATCGCTTTTCTGCTGGTCTTCGGCTTCTTCGCCGCTTTAATCATCGCATTCCTCAGCAGGGCAAGGTTGACTCGTCTATGACGTTACTGCAGGCGCTGCTGCTGGGAATTGCCCAGGGACTCACCGAATTTATCCCTGTATCCAGTTCAGCGCATCTGGCGCTGTTGCCTTACTGGCTGGACTGGAATTTCTCTGCTGAAGTGATTTTTCTGTTCGGGGTTCTGGTGCAGATGGGCACCCTGCTGGCAGTCATCGTTTATTTTTTCAGCGATCTGATGGGGATGCTGCGCAGTGGGCTACAGGCGATCCACGAACGGGATTTGAAGAATAATCCAGAGGCGCGCCAACTGATTTGGCTGGTCAGCGCTACCATCCCAGCAGCGCTGGCGGGCTTTTTTCTTAACGACATCGTTGAATCGGCTTTCAATAATCCGCGTGCCATAGCAATTTTTTTGCTGGCGAATGCAGCCATCCTGATCAGCGCAGAACTGCTGCGGAAACATGCTCGCGCCCTGAGCGACATGCGCCTGCTGGACGCGGTGCTCATCGGTCTGATGCAGATTCTGGCGTTGTTCCCGGGGATATCGCGCTCCGGTTCGACAATTTCAGCAGGGATCTTCCGCGGGTTCACGCGTGAGGCTGCCAGCCGATTCTCATTTCTGATGTCGATTCCAATCATGATCGGTGCAGGCATATTCAGCCTGCTCGACATCAGCAACAGCGCTGTTCTGCATGAAGCTCTGATTCCCCTGCTGGTGGCTACCGTCTGTGCAGCGGTTACCGGTTGTTTTGCGATTCGCTGGTTAATGAATTACCTGCGAAGAAAACCGTTGCAGATCTTCGCGCTGTATTGCACTGTGATCGGACTGGCAACGCTGGCAATGACTTTTCTGCGCAACTGAGCGATATACTACAGAATTATCAGCCGTGCTGACGGTATAATTCCCTCTATACCGATTCCTATGAAAACGCACGAAATCATTAAACACCGGCGTCACCGCCAAGCCAATTCATCCTCTTCTCAATCCCCAACCGTACGCTTTTTTCGCAATCTTGCCATCGCTATAGTCATCCTGCTTGCCGGTGCAACGGCCGCGATCATCATCACCTATTCCCAGATCAGCCAAAACCTGCCCACGATTGAGAATGTCGCTTTGGCATTTGATGAAGTTCATCAGCCTACGATTGTGACGGATCGAAACGATGAACACGCGCTGCTGGTGCTGTCCAACGACATGCTGAATGCTGAAAAGCTGGCAATAGGCGAACCCGGCAAAAAGGGATTCTCGCAAAATCTGATCAACACCGTTGTCGCCTCGCGCCAACCGGATTTCTGGGCATCTTCCGGCGCTACGCTCCGGGATGGTATTGCCAGCCTGTTGAGCGGGGAACCGGAGACGATTGCTGAAGAGCTGGTAGCACAGGCTTTTGCAGGCAAGCTGGGAAGCGGGCTGTACAAATCAGTGCTGATGAAAATTCTGGCGATGCAGATCACCGAACGCTATACCCCGCGCACGATCCTCACCTGGTATCTCAATACCGCTTACTTCGGGCAGTTGTCTTTCGGGGCTGACTCCGCTGCCCGTACCTACCTGAATCGGTCGGCAGTTGACCTGACGCTGGCAGAATCGATCTTTCTCAGCGCAATCTTGAACGCACCCGCGCTCAACCCGATTGACTCGCAGGGGGCGATGAAACAGTCCTATCTCGGAGAAGTGAAAAAGCTCGAACAAAGCGGTTACCTGTCACCTGAACAGGTCGCCGAGGTTACCGCTACCAACTTTGTCATTTTCGAACCGCCGCAGCTGCAGGCGAAACTGCAAACGAATCCGGCTGTTTACAGTGCGCTGCGGGAAGCTTACCAGCTGTTGGGGCAGGAAACCGTCGAACGCGGCGGTTACCGCATCCGTACCACGCTGGATTACCCGTTGCAACGGTATCTTGAATGTTTGCTGACGCCCGTTGTTCCTGCCATGAAAACCGGAGAAAAGACCCTTATTGGGGAAGGAGCTGAGGAAACCGGGCCAGTTCTGACCACGCGCGAAAGCTGTGTGTTATCGCCAACTTCCCCCCTTGAGGCAGATGAAGCAGCCCGGATTCTGGATACGCTTCGCTCCGCACCAGTGAGCGCGATCGTGCTGGATATCAGCAGCGGTGAAATGCTGGCAGTCATGGAAATGAGCATTGGTGCCTCCGGCATTCGCTCAGCAATGAATCGCTTCAACGGGCACGAACCTGGTACGCTGGTGACCCCATTCATTGCGCTGGCAGGGCTTTCACAGCGCATTTCGCCTTCAACATTGGTATGGGATACCGCTGAAAACCGCTTCTCACTGCCGGCAGATTATCAAAATCCTGACGGAAAATTTCACGGTCCGATTTTCCTGCGCACCGCAATCAATGAGGATTACCTCGGACCGGTCACCGCTCTGGCTGGAAAACTGGGAACAAACGCCATCGTTACCCGATTTGGTCAATTCGGGCTGGATTCGCTCAGTCAATACTCACCAGAATCGCTGCTTCTCGACAGTGCAGCGGTCACCATCGACCGTATGGCGATGGCTTACATCCCATTCGCGGCGGGTGAAGTGCATGGCAGCGGTGGAGCTGCTTATCCGGCGCCGCAAACCATTTTCGACATCCGTTCTCCGCTGGGGGACACAATTGACGCGGGTGAATCTGTTCGGCTCTCGGTTCTGGATGAAAACCTGTCCTATATGATGACCAATTTGCTGTCGGAGGGTGATCAGGCTTTCCGCTATCTGGATCGTCCAGCCGGGGTAAAAATCGGGCGGATATATCAGAAAGAAAGCATCTGGGTGATCGGATATACCCCGGATACATTGGCAGCAGTGTACATTGGCGAAAATGCAAACGAAAAAAGTGACCAGAACCAGAACCTCAAGGCCGCGCTGGCGTTGTGGCAATCGCTGATGCAGCACGCTACCGCAGATCAGCCTGCAACTGACTGGAGCCGTCCGCAACAGGTGCTGCGTTTGAATGTATGCGTGCCTTCCGGAAAATTGCCCAATCCAACCTGCCCGGAAACGAAGCGGGAGGTCTTTTTACGCGGCAGCGAGCCGCTGGAGGACGATGATCTGTATGTCACCGTCCCGATCAATCAGGAAACGCAGCGCCTGGCAACCGTCATGACGCCTTTTAACCTCATCCAGGATGCGGTATATATGCAGGTGCCATCGTTCGCGGAAAAATGGGCGCTGGATAACGGCATCAGCCGTATTCCCACTGAGTACGACACCATCCGACCCGACAGCGGGACGGAAATTGATATTTACCAGCCGGCTGCCTTTTCTTCTTACACTCGCGGGCAGGCTGGTTTGACGATTGAAGTCAAGGCGGAACTCACGATCAGCGAACCGATCCGAACCGTTCAGGTATCGCTGGGCGCTGGCTTGAATCCGAGTTGCTGGCACGAGGTGGTCCTTGCTGAGGGGCTCGAAAATGGCAGGTGGACGCTGGCGGAACTGAACGTTGACACCATTCCGGACGGACTGCAGGTGATCCGTATTACGGTTGTAACCGATAGTGGCAAAGTCTACCGTGCGCATCAATTTTTCAGTCTGAGTACTTCCACATGAATGCAGTGCAATTGCCTGTACAATAAAGACTGCATGAAACTGAACCATCTCGCACTCAGCAATTACCGCTCATATGCCCGATTGGAATGTGAGTTCCCTTCCGGAATTCTGATTCTTTCCGGAGGCAACGCACAGGGAAAAACCAGCCTGATCGAGTCTGTTTTTTACTGTGCCGCCTTTTCTTCTGTGCTTTCACAGCACGACAGTCAGCTGATTAATTTCCATTCACTGGATGAGCCGCTGGCAGTGGCACGCATCAAAGCCAGCTATGAGCGGGATGACACCAGTTACCTCTTGGAAACGCGCATCATCCGTGATGCCAGTTTGCCTGGTGCGCCGACGCGCAAGGAGATCCTGCTCGACGGGCAGAAAATTTCCGTTCAGAAAGGAATCGGTAAATTTCCGGCGGTGCTGTTCATTCCGCAAATGACCGCAATTATTGATGGCGCCCCGCAGGAACGACGGCGTTATCTTAATATATTCCTATCCCAATCGGTGCCGGGATATGCTAAATCGCTCAGCAGATACAAACGAATACTCACACAGCGGAATGCACTGCTGAAATTGATTGCCGAGCGCAGCAGTAACAACGCACAGTTACCCTACTGGGATGAACTCCTGGTTGAGCAGGGTGCGTTTCAGCTCCTGCACCGTGCGCAGGCATTGACCTTTCTCAACGAGCGGGCTGCTTCGGTCCATACGCGCCTGACCAACAACGGCGAGCTGCTTTCCATTCATTATCAGCCGGCGCTCTCCGCGGATAACATAGCCGACGATTGGGAAATGTTCTCTGCCAGCACGCTTCCGGATTTGGAAGCGATCAAGGCAACGATGAGAAAAAACCTGCAGATTGCGAAACCGCGCGAGATCGCACGCGGCGTTACCCTGATCGGACCGCACCGCGATGAGTTTCGTATCGCAGCCAACGGCATTGACTTGAACCTGTACGGATCACGCGGACAGGTTCGTACCGCACTTTTATCGTTGAAATTTGCCGAGACCGATTGGATGGAACGTACGATGGGGACGATGCCGATCATCCTTTTGGATGAGACGCTGGCGGAGCTGGACGAGCAGAGAAGGTCGGATTTGCAAAGTTGGCTGAATCAGATTCCACAGGGAATTCTGACGACTACCGACCTGACGCACTTTCATCCTGATTTTATCGCCGCCCATACCGTACGAACAGTTGAAAATGGCTTAATCCGTGAGATTAGCGGACTCAAGCGAGCGGATGAGCTTTGATCTGCGCTGAGGTGCGCGGAAATTCTACTGGAGTAGGTTTCATTTTTTTGATCAGCAGCAGATAACGCCGATCCGAAAGCGTGGGAAGGCTCACTGTATGAACCTGTGCAGGGGCACCACCCAATATAGTGATGGCATTGGCCGCGTCTTGGGCTTCTTCAGCGCCGGTCTCCCCTTTGTAAGCGATCATCCTCCCTCCCACTTTCAGCAGGGGCAGCAGATACTCGCTCAAAATCGGCAGCCGGGCAACAGCGCGTGCAGTGACGACATCGAAGGATTCGCGCCGGGTTGGCAGCTTCGCCAACAGCTCAGCCCGTTCGTGGATAGTTTCGCATCCTTTCAGATCAAGCGTCTGAATGACTGCCTCACAGAATTTCAACTTTTTCGCGACCGAATCGACCAGCGTCAATCGCATTTCCTGGAAGATTATTTTCAACACAATACCGGGCAATCCCGCCCCGGTGCCAACATCCGCAAGCTGAAGCCCATTCAAGTTTCCCAGCAGCGGAAGTGCGCTCAGCGAATCCAGAAAATGCTTGATGCGGATCTCCTGCGGATCGGTGATCGAGGTCAGATTGAATTTTTGGTTCCATTCCAGCAGCAGCCGCTCATAGATCGCGAAAGCTTCCAGCTCACTTTCACTGAGAGATCGCCCGAGAAAAACCGGGGCAGTTGCCTGCCAGCTCTCAGGCGCTAAAACAGGATTTCCGGTATTAGCCATCAACCTTCGCTGCCTCGCGCTGATTTCTTTTTCACGGAAGGTTTTTTCGCTTTTGGCTCCGGCAGCTCAGGCAGCGAAACCCGGATCAATTCGCCAAGTGTTTCGCGATCATCGGGATTACTGATCAGAAAGTAAGGTTTTGAGCCCGGATACGCCTCAGCGGTTTCATATGTCCCGAGGAAAGATTTCCCGGCTTCGGTGATTTTGATCAGCAGCTGTTCATCACACAGAAATCCAACGATCTTGCCGTTGACATATAAGCCATACTCCCCAAACATCGGCCGAATGAAAGCCTGTCCGGCATCACGCAACTGGTCAAGAATAAATTCAGCAAACTCTCTGGTCGTTGCCATTTTAGCTCCTCGCTGCACAATCTTACTCTGAGCCGATTTGTTCCTGTCTGCGGCCATCCCTGTTTTGAAGCCATGCGATCATATGCTGCCAGGGTTTTACGCTCATACTGATTATAATAAGCGCGATCACAAAACCCGGGGATGATTATGAAAAAGATAGATGCTTCCGAACTTGATGCGATTATTCGCAATGCCATTCACACTTTCCAGACACCTGCCCTATCGATCGCGGTCATCGAAGACGGTGAAATAAGCTATGCGAAAGGCTTTGGCACCCTGTGCGATGGAAAAGCTGAGCAGGCTGACGAACACACATCCTATGCAATTGCGTCGATCTCAAAATCAACCGTATCAACCGCGCTGGCGATGTTGGCGGAGCAGAAGCTGTTCAACTGGCAGGACAAAGTCACCAGGTTCATGCCTGAATTCCGCCTTTATGACAGCTATGCCTGGCAGGAATTCACCATTCTTGACCTGCTGTGCCACCGCAGCGGACTCAAAAGCGAGAGCGCCGGTACGCTCTGGTATGGCTCGGATTATGCCCGCGAGGAAGTAGTGCGCCGATTGCAGTTTCTGCGGCCGGCAGACAGTTTCCGCAATCGTTTCGCCTATCAAAACGTCTTCTATCTGGTCGCGGGGCTGTTGATTGAACGCATCAGCGGGACCAGCTGGGATGATTTCATCACCCATCAGTTGTTCCAACCGCTGGGGATGACGCGCACCTTTGCCACGCTGGCTGCCAGACAAGCAGCGAACATCACCAATCTGGCTTGCCCACATGCAATGATCGGCGGCAAATTGACCCCGGTACCTGATCGCAACCATGACAATGTCGGTCCGGCTGCGTCTGTGCTGTCAACAGCGGTTGACTTGGCTGCGTATCTGCGTCTGTTTCTTCATGAGGGGATGGCAGGAACCACACAAATCCTGAAACCGGAATCCGTTAAATTCCTGCATACGCCGGTGATTTTCTATGACCAACCCAAACGCAGCCAATTGATCCCGCAACGTATGACCTCCCACTTCCCGGGCTATGCGCTCGGCTGGCAGGTGCAGGATTATGGCGGAACCGTCCGCATTGGTCACTCGGGCGGCATCGATGGCATGCGCAGCCGCATTGAGATGCTGCCGGAAAAAGGGTGCGGCGTCGCCATCCTCACCAACAGTGAAGATTATCGCGCCTACAGTTCGGTGATGTTCAGCGTACTGGATCGCTTCCTGGAGCTGGAACCGGCTGACTGGGTGGAAGCATTGACGCATGATGAAGACGATGAATCGGATACCCGCGCTGAACCACAACCTTCCGTGCCAAACTATATCCATGATATTAGACGCCTGTGCGGAACCTATCGCGATATCGCCTATGGAGACCTGTCTGTAAATGTTGAAAACGATGGGCTGGTGCTGCGCTTCAGCCACACTCCGGCATTTACCGCTGATCTGACCCAATCCCGGGGAAACGTATTCCGCTCAATCTGGCGCGACCGCTACATTCCAGAAGGCTGGGTAGTTTTCAAAACAGATGAAGCAGGGAATGGCACCGCACTGCATTTGGAACAGCCGCGACTCCTGGATGTTGACTTCAACGAGCTGGAAGAATGGCTGCCGCGTGTAGCTGCCTGATCTGCAACGCGATTCGATATGAAAAGAGCTCCCAATAAAAATTCAGGAGCTCTTTTCCTGCCTTTTGCACTTTACCCGGCGTAGAATTTTTCCGCGTCTTTGCGGAATTTGATCAGCGATTTTTTGTGCAGATACATCATATGCCCGGCTTCATAATAGGTCATCGTCAGGTTGTTGCGCAGCGTCTCATCCAGCTGCAGATGATCAAAAACGTACTCCGCCGCAAAAAACGGCGTCGCCATATCATAATATCCATTGAGCACCCACACCTTCATGAACTTATTGCGCACCATCGTTTTGCGCAGGTTCTCTTCGAGCTGCAGATATTGATTTTGGTGCTCCTTGTAGTCCCAGACCTTCCATAATTCATTCGAAATCACGTACTCAAGGTCAGTCTCATAGCCCAACTCACGATTCAGGTAGTCGTTCAACGCCATCGCGAACGTGCCGGTGATCTCATAGCTGGAAGGATCATCCTCGGGTTGTTCCCCGGCTGCGTCGCGGTCAATGCCGAGAAACCGCCCGTCGAAGCGACCGACCGTGCGGCGCTGATCCCGCAGCAGCTCCTTGGAAAAGCGAGGCAACGTTACTCTGAGGTCCGCCTGCAACAGATATTCAGCCGACAAGCCGCACAGCCTGGACATTTTTTCTGCCAGCACCTTCCGCTGCTCAGCAGGGAGTTTGTCACCAACGAAAAGTGCCGGTAGATATTCTTTCAAGACGAATTCGCGTGCAATTTCCATCAGCTTCTCCAGCTTCATCTTCTGATATTCCGGAGCGCACTTCTTATGGAACCAGGCGGTCGCGACGTAGGACGGGAAAAACAGCAGATATGGCAATTCGTTCCCGGCATAGAAATCAAGCGTGGAAAAGTCGAGCGCGGTGGAGATTAACATAATGCCGTTCAGATACATGCCGTGTTTGTCAGACAGGTAATCCGCCAGGCCGGTGGCGCGGGTAGTGCCATACGATTCGCCGGCGATGTATTTGGGCGAACCCCAGCGCTTGTTGCGTGTTACATATAGCCGGATAAACTCCGCAACAGACTCAATATCCTTTTTCCAACCCCAGAATTCCAACGGTTTGGATCCTTTGGTTGCACGCGAGTAACCGGTTCCGACCGGGTCAATAAAAACCAGATCCGTTA
>JAAZKE010000055.1 GCA_012799995.1 Chloroflexota bacterium
ATGGATGTTTCCACTTCCTGCTGTTCTTTTCTTTAGTCACTGTGCAATATGTAGTGTAATCCTACAATTTTCTAACCAAATATTTTAAGAACCTTTCCAATAATTTTAAATTTGGTTTACGAGTAACCCTTGCATTATTTAAATTAGTAATTTACACTAAAAGACAAGCTACAAAAAAATAAACATTCTATTCTATATAAAGAGGCTAATTATGGGACAGAAGAACCCTGTTGATTTTGCTTCTGTAAAAATCTTTTTCGTCCTGGCTTTTTTGGCCATTTGTACTGGAATAGTGATTGGATTCCAACCCCGGATTTTCGAATTCTCAGCGGACCAACCCTTCTACAATCCGAACGATCAGAAACCCGTAAAAGTGAATTGGCAGGTTTCTTTTTTCTCTACAGACATAACGCTTGAGTCCCCTGATCAGAAATATCAGGTTGAGACCAACGGTCAGATGGCTTTTTATCCATCAAAGTCCGGAAAATATCTGCTTACTTCTTCGAATTGGATAAGCCGTCTTTTCAATATTCAACACGCCAAATGGATCGATATCAATGTAATAGAGACTGCTTCAACGACTACGCCTGATTTCACGTTATCAGCATTGAAGCAGGCTGCAAACACTTACGAAATCGCATGGCATATTGACACGGGGTTGGAAAATCCAGTTTTAAAAATTGGAAATGAATCGTTTCCGATCGATCCAGCTCAACTCACCGGCAAGAAAACGATCGATATTAAAGAAGATACGATTGTGATTCTCGCCTGCAATCACAAAAACAGGGAACAACGAAAAACCACTAATCTTTTATTTGAGGGGAAAGAATTCAAAATCAAGCGCTTCGTGGTCTGGCTCCCTACTTCCGGACAGGTCAAGTTGGCTGGTACATCTCCATCTTTTGGCGTGAAATTTGCAGAGTTGATTCCTCTGGAGAAATCCAATCAATATAAAGTAGTCAAAGTTATACCCAGTCAAACGCTTAATCCGGGTGAATCCGTTTTGGTTGAGTGGGAAGTGGAGGGTGCAGATTCGCTGATGATTGAGCCGGTTTCGAAAGAAGTTCTGCCTAAAAAAGGCGCTTCGACGCTGATTCTGAATCAATCCACCAACGTTATCTTGAATGCAGTTGCCGATGGCAAAAAAATCACCTATACAATCCCAATTGCTGTCAATCAGCCGCTATTAAAAACGAAAACTCCGGTACCGACAACTGTCCGGTATTATGGCTCCGGAACGGTGCGCACCGCGGTTCCTTCGACTACAACCTTATCGATTCCAAAACCAAAAGCACCGGTGATCGAATTTTTTCGGGTTAATCCCAACTCCATCAAAGAACCGGGCAAAATTATTCTCTCCTGGTCAGTCAGTGGTGACTGGACGAGGATCCAGCTGTTGACTTCGCAATTGATTAATACAGGCGTGGGGCATGCGGAGCGAACGCTGGCGCAAACCAACACCACGACTGTAACGGAGAATCTACCTCCATCCGGCTTCCTCATTTTTGATGTTCGCGGAGGAACGTCTTTTATTTTAAGGGCATGGAATGGTAGTTCGGTAGACTCGGCATCAGCGGACATCCGTTTTGATGACCCTGCTGTTAAAAAGCTTGGGACGACCACCGAAATAAAGGAGCTTTTCCCGACAGCCCCCCTCTATTACATCGGCGACGAATTAACAGTATCCGTTCAGGTGACTGAAACTGCAACGGGTACCGCCGTTCCGTCAGGGTCAGTGATTGTGACAGATGGCATTTCATATTGTCAGATCAGCCTGCCAAAAGGATCCTGTAACCTGCTCATCCGGCGTGAGGGACAATATGATATTGAAGCCTATTATTATGGAACAACGACCTACCTTGCATCGGAAAACCAAGTTGCAGTCCAATCGGCTGTAAAACCGAAAGAGAATACATTAATAACGGCAAACTTCCTGCCCGACTCGCGCTCTTTTTACTTAAAAGATTCTTACATTGTTTCGGCAGAGTTATCAGGTCTATCTGGGGCTTCGTTGGGAACTGAGCCGACCGGAACTTTATTTATCAGTGACGGTTTTGAAAACTGTCTGCTCTCCCTGCCCAGAAACAGCTGCTCCTTCAACCCAAAAGTTCCCGGCGAACGCATGATCACGATCACATACTCCGGCGATAAAACCTTTGCATCTTCAACACTGGTCACCCCGATAAAGATCATCGATAAGCCGGTTGAACAGAATCCGATCACCCTTGAAATTCTCAGTTTGTTCCCGCAGAAAGAAGCTTATGCGGTGGGTGACTCCATCGATGTGTATTTGAAAGTTGTTGGTATCCTGCCTAGTCAAATTCCCTCCGGCAAAATCGAGGTTACGGATGGTTATGCGACCTGTTTTATATCGTTTAACTCCAATAATCACTGCGCATTGCGCCTTATTTCGGCAGAGGCTTCCCATATCTCTGCCAGCTATGCGGGTGATGAGATATATTCTGCTGCGAATGCCATTCCTCTGCCGATTCAGGTGGATGCGATTCCGAAAAAGCCTGCAAGGGTGACGATTGCACAGGTCTCTCCAGAGCAGGCGATATATAAAATCGATGATCAGCTCGACGTGACGGTTTCCGTGACAAGTCAGGCGGATGACCAACCTGTCAATGACGGAACGGTAACGGTCAGCGATGGATTCTCCAGCTGTGAGATCATTTTGAAAGAAAGATCTACCTGCCGCTTGACGCTCACCAATGGCGCCGCGCAAGCAATTACAGCTGTTTTCTCCGGTACGGAGCAGTATACATCCGCTACCTCGGAACCGCATGCAATCAAGCTGGAAATGACAACCCTTTCCGCTTCCCTGCAGCCGTTGATCTATCAGGACTGCGAAACAGCTGTGACGGATCCCGCAAGCGAGGTACAGGTCTACACCGATTACAGTCAAACCCCTCCAATAGACGGGTTTTTCCTGAACGATCGTTTCACGGTGGGGAATGGTTTTGTGATCAGGACGGTGGTCGAATCGCTTGCAGGAAATTTTCCTGTGGAAATTGGCACGATTCAAGCGACGCTCTGCAGCATGGTAGATTCTTCCTATTGTTATGAGAGTGATCCGTTGCCATTAACACGTGATCCCAATCGTCTCACAGCAGCAAATGCCGATTTGGAAATTCCGGCGCTGGCTTGGGGAGGAAATTATCAGCTTACGCTTCACTTTGCTGGAGATGCAGCCTCCTTTGGCAGCAACGAACGCACTTTTTCTGTGTTCAATATTCGCCCAGGCAAACTGATCTTGTCGCCAGCTGGGACTTTTGCGCCTGACGAAAGTTACAGCGGATTCTTTTGGGATGGGTTGGAAGCTGCTGATCTGCAGGCTGCGAGCTATGATTTCGATGCCTATCTACTTTTAGGTGGATTGCCTCAATGCGCTGTTCCGATTAATCCAGCTGTTTACCCGCGCCCCAGTAGCGCCAGCCTTGATCTTTCAGTTGATTCCGCGCTGGTTGGCAGTAATCTTTCGGACAGCGACTGGAAAAGCTCCTTTGTCGCGCAGGGGTATTCGCAGTCGCTGGTAGATCGGCTCCAGCCGAATCGGATGGTCTGGAGTGCTTCCAGTTGTGCTTGGGTTAGCGGGTCGGAGAGCTGGAGACTGTCCTGCAGAGAAGTGGGAATCAATGAACCCTCGCTCATTCGGTTTACACTGGAGCAAACCGACACAAACTATGCTGTTGTTGATAACGACCTCGATGGATTGTCCGATATTCCTATCATTGCCAATATCAGTAAATTTATGAGCGGTGTTCAAATGCTTGGCACGCTTTCCTCGGTTCAGCAGGGCGCGCCTTACTGGCTGAATAACAGCGGCGCCAGTTTTGGCTATTGGGTGGTTGAACGATGTCCTGAGGAGTATATGAGGGGGAACCTCACGATGAGTTCTTCCATCCCAGCTGCCCAATCCGTTCGCTTTGTGCCATTTGCGCTGACCCGATCCCTTGCCAGTTCAGACTTCCGCTTTCAGCAGCTGGATGGGAGTGTTCAGCTGAGCAGTGAAACCAATCCGGCGATGCTTTCCATACTGCCCGAATATCATGGCATCTGCAGCAGCTGCAATCCTGCCGTAATGATGCGTTTCCCGTCGATTGTTAACCAGGGCTGCAGCCTTGGCACTGCTGGCGAGATCATTGTCAGCGATAATAATGGCACTTTGTATGGAGGGAATCGCTGCGAGACAACCGAATATGGCACTGAGATGATTCAATCTTCTTTCTGTCAGATTACGTTTGAGACCGGCGGTGAGCTGCTGGCGCGTTTTGAGGGGAATGACCTGTTTTTACCGTCCGAAGCTACCCAGACCGTTTCCATAACCGGCACCCAATCAGCACCGATGATTTCGTCTGCGGAAGGCGATGGAAGCCAACCACTGCTTATGGGAGGGGCTCCTGCTGTGGAGCAGCAGAAAAAGTTGTTCAGTGAACCACTGCCGGACGAAGAGTTTTTTGCCACGGAACAGCCCGTTCCTACCGTCACACCTGTAAGTGAAATTCCTCTGAGGGTATCGGAACTTGATGGCGGACTTGGGCCCCAATCGGATGACAGCCTTTCTACCGCGCAATCGGCGGCAGCTCCCTTGTCGATCTCAACTCTGCCGGATGATCCAACTGGATTGGAACCGGCTCTTCCAGAACCTGAACAACACTTTGAGCTCACGTTTGATGGGTTGCGAACTCCTGATGGCGTCTACGAATTGCCAAACCATCTTCCGCTGGGGACGGCAGCAGCGGTCCAATTTACCATCAGCCCTTACCTGCCTGCGGGGAAACTGGCAGCGTTGATAGCGGTTTCACAAAATGGCGAAAGCATCTCTTGTGATTCCTCGGGAAATGAAGTTCTATGCCCGA
Source organism: Chloroflexota bacterium (assembly GCA_012799995.1). Classification (GTDB taxonomy): domain Bacteria; phylum Chloroflexota; class Anaerolineae; order Anaerolineales; family Anaerolineaceae; genus Flexilinea. The sequence goes on from JAAZKE010000055.1 coordinate 4,863, forward strand.
TTAAAACGATTTGTGACCTGGAAGCAGGTCATTTCTGCACAGGATTTCAACAGATCGTGGTGAATTTTTTTGGCAGCGGG
>JAAZKE010000056.1 GCA_012799995.1 Chloroflexota bacterium
CACCTGGTCAGATCTGAACCTGAAAGTGCCAGCCGATGGGACGATGGCGCATTCCTGGATTCAGTCGTTCGATAATGAGTACGATGCTTTTCTGGCGTATGCCGAAGCCTATCCAGACAATTGCAACCTGTTGGTGGATACATTCAATACGTTGAAAACCGGCGTTCCGAACGCGATCCGGGTGGCGCATGAGTATCTTGAACCCAGAGGAAAGCGGCTTAAGGGAATCCGGCTGGACAGCGGCGATATTGCCTACCTTTCCAAACAGGCACGACATATGCTCGACAAAGCCGGTTTGACTGACTGTAAAATCTTCGCCAGCAACTCACTGGATGAATTCATTATCCGTTCCCTGCAGAACCAGGGTGCGCAGGTCGATGTCTATGGCGTGGGTGAGAAACTGATCACCGCATCGAGCGAGGCGGTTTTCGGTGGCGTCTATAAACTGGTTGCGATGCAAAATCCGGACGGTAGCTATGTGCCGAAAATCAAGATATCAGACACCTTCGAAAAGATCACCACGCCGGCATTCAAAGACATCTGGCGCATTTACGATCGCAATGATAATCATCCGGTCGCGGATGTGATCACGCTTGACCATGAGGTGATTCCAGATGACGGACCTTACGAAATTTTTGACCCGCTGGACGTTACCAAGCGCAAGGTGCTGGAAAACTATTACACTCATAAGCTTTTGGTGCCAATCTACGAGAAAGGAAAGCTGGTCTATAAACTGCCGACCTTGAACGAAATCCGCAAGAGCTGCCAGAAACAGGTCGCGGAGCTATGGGAAGAAGTTCGTCGGCTTGAGAATCCCCATACGTATTACGTTGACCTCTCGCAGGAATTATGGGATCTCAAGACGAAATTGGTTCGCGAAGCGCGATTCAAAGCGGATCATCCGGAAAAATAAAAAATCTGATATTTATAGAAAGAAGATTTGATAAGAATGGAAAAAATCAGAGCAGGAATTATCGGCTGTGGAAAAATTGCCAGAACGCATGCGTTGGCTTATCAGGCGCTGGAAGAATCGGAGCTGATTGCTGCCAGTGACTTGAATATTGCAAATGCTGAACGAATTGGCAATGAATTTAATATTCAGGCTTATTCCGATGTGCAGAAAATGATCCGCGAGAACGGGTTGAATGCTGTCTCAGTTTGCACGCCGCATCCTGCACACAAAGATATGATCGTGGCAGCTGCGGAAGCTGGCGCGCATGTGATTTGTGAAAAACCGCTTGCACCGAATCTCAAGGATTGTGACGAGGCGATTGCAGCCTGTGACAAAGCCGGGGTGAAACTGGCTGTGATCAGCCAACGCCGCTATTATCCACCCGTTCAACGGATGGTGAAGGCAATCAATGAGGGAAAGATTGGCAAACCGATCATTGGCACGATGGAAGTGCTGGGCTGGCGCAGTCCAGAATATTACCTGATGGACGGCTGGCGCGGAAAATGGAAAGAAGAAGGCGGCGGTGTGATGGTCAACCAGACACCGCATCAGCTGGACCTGCTACAGTGGATCATGGGAGATATTGATGAACTGTTCGGGTACTGGGACAACTTCAATCATCCAACGGTTGAAGTTGAAGATACCGCGCTGGCAGTGCTACGCTTCAAGAACGGCAGTATTGGACACTTTTTTGTCAGCAATTCAGTCAACCCGGGATTGTGGGGAAAAATTCGCATCTTCGGCGATAAAGGTACAGTAGTGAGCGCACAAGTTGAGGGCGGCTCTTCATTTGTATCTGGCGTTACCACCAAGGTGGAACCTGCTTATACGGACTTATGGACTGTTCAGACAGAGCCGGGTGAATTGGAGCAGTGGAAGCTTTCCGATACGGAAGTTTTCGAGACCCATGATCCGATGACGTATTTTCACCGTCTGCAAATTGCTGATTTTCTGGGCGCTATTCGTGAAAACCGCAAGCCGTTGGTGGATGGTCGCGAGGGGCGGAAAACGGTCGAGATGTTCGTTGCGGTTTATCGATCGCAGCGGGATGGGAACCCGATAAAATTCCCGTTGCAGGATGAAAGCGATGACAGTTACGATGGACGCAGGTCTTATCAACCGATCAGCCGAAGAAAGGCAGCGTGCTGATGAAAGCGATGGTGTTGACCGCTTACAAAAAGCTGGAAATCCTGGAGGTTCCAAAACCGGTACCTCAGGTAAACGAAGTGTTAATCCGGGTAAAAGCCTGCGGTATCTGCGGCTCGGATATCTATGGGTATGATGGCTCGACCGGCAGACGGCAACCACCCGTCATCATGGGGCATGAAGCTGCTGGTGTAATTGAGGAGCTCGGATCGGCGGTGACTGGCTGGAAAGTGGGTGAGCGGGTGACATTTGACTCAACCATTTTCTGCGGCGCATGTCGATACTGCCTGGAAGGGTTCGAAAACCTGTGCGATAACCGCCGGGTTTTGGGCGTTTCCTGTAATGAATATAAAAAAGATGGCGCCTTTGCTGAATATATCGTTGTTCCGCAGCGGATCCTTTACCATATTCCCGACAATGTGAGTTTTGAACAGGCAACGATTGTGGAGCCATTATCCGTAGCATTTCATGCAGTTAACCTGACCAACGGAATTATGAATCGCTCAGCTGTGGTTGTTGGCACTGGCATGGTTGGCTTGCTGGTGATTCAGGCGCTCAGAGCGGCTGGGTTTGGCATGATCATCGCGGTGGACACGCATAAAGACCGGCTGGCAACTGCTCTGGCCAACGGTGCGGACGAAATCATGCTTTCCAATGGCAGGGCGCCCGGAAAAATCAAGGCTTTGACCAATGGCATAGGGGTGGATACTGCTTTCGAAGTCGTTGGTTCTGACAGTTCGTTGAACCTGGCAATCAACTCCGTTCGCAAAGGTGGTACGGTGACGGTGATTGGAAATCTTGCCGCGCGAACCTCGTTCCCGCTGCAGTCTACTGTGACCCGCCAGCTCAAAATTCAGGGATCGTGCGCTTCAAATGGCGAGTATCCTGCTTGTCTGGATATGATGGCGCGTGGATCGGTCAATGTGGATGTTATCATCAGCCAGGTTGCATCGCTTGAAGAAGGGCCGCAATGGTTTGAAAAACTGTATAACCGCGAAGTGAATATGCTGAAAGTTGTGCTGACTCCATAAAGTTCAGCGCAATCTTTTTTAAATCTGGCAATCAGGAGGTCAAATTGACAAAAACAATCGTAGTGGCTTGTGACCACGGTGGATTTCCAATAAAAGAACATGTTATTGATGCAATCCGTGAATATGGCTGCGAAGTGATCGATGTTGGCACTTATTCCGCGGATGGTGTTGATTTTCCTGATTTTGCGCAATTGGGTGCTGAAAAAATTTTAAATAACAAAGCGGATGCGGGCGTTTTTATGTGCGGATCCGGCGTTGGCATGTGTATCGCTGCCAACAAAATCCAAGGAATTTACGCAGCCGTATGCCATGATACCTATTCTGCCCGACAGGGGGTGGAACATGATCTGATGAATGTGCTCTGTCTGGGTGGTCGAATCGTTGGCCCCGAAGTGACGCGTGAACTGGTGACCGCTTTCCTCGGTGGGATATTTAATGAAAAACCGAATCAGGTTCGCAGAGTTGAAAAAATAAAGCGGATTGAAAATGGAGACATGTACCTGGCGGATAAATTTGCCCGGCGGTATGAGCTTGGACAGTCTGTCTGGATTGAGATTCCTTCCAACGACACGCTGAGGTCAGAATCAGTACAGTCGCTGGTAAAAGAAGGAAAAATTCGCGGCTTAACCTTTGAACCTTGTTCGCTGGCGAGCACCCTTTTGGTAAAAAACAAACTGGGATCTAATATTTCAGCGATGGTGTTCGCAAAATGGCCGGTTGAAAAGATCTTGAATTCATTATCGGTGAATATGGTTCGTGAGGCCACCGGGATCCTGCGCGATAAGTTTGTAGAAACCTCGGGACGCGACGGTATGGTGATGCTTCAACTTGATCCAACTGACACCGGCAGCGTTGAAAAGCTGGTTTCGAAAGCCAAAACTATCTGGACGAAAGTGAATCGACCCAACTTGATGATCGGGATTCAGGCGACAGCAGCAGGAATCGAAGCTGCGGAACAATTGTTGAGCGCAGGAGTCAAAGTTTGTCTGTCCAATGTGCTTTCAAAAGATACGCTGAATAAGTCCCTCGCTGCTCATCGGGCGGCTATGGAACAGCGTGCATCAGTTGGGCAAAGCAATGAGATGCTCCAGTTTGGAATCCAGGTACCGGTCGGTGCGCTTGACCGCGTAACTGACAGCGCTTTGAATGGATCGACCAGCCTGGGAATTTGTCAGGCAGCGGTGCTGGTGCAGCAGGCGGGCGAATTTTATAAAGATACAGAGGTTGAACGACTGACTGGCAACGCAGCTGTACCCTGGAAAATCATTCTGGATGTTGCACCCCAATGCGGAGAGGCTGGCATTAATGCACTGTATGCAGATGCGATGATCGAAAGAAACACAGTTCTCTTGGCACCTGCATCTTACCTTTCCACGCTTACTGAGCGATGCCCATCCACAGCTTCGTTGTTCGAATCAGCAAATCATTTTTTGAATGAACTGGCTTCATCAGAGGTGACAAGAGAAGAAAAACTTGGGATTGTCGAGGATGATATGAATACAGAATATCAAAGTGCATTTGAGGCAATGGCGGGCGAACTCGCGGCAAAAGGTGATGCGATTAGAAAATCGTTAGGCCCAATTGCTGATGCCATTTATGAGAATTACAGCAAGATTGAGTCTGAGTCGATGATAACGCGCATTTTTGCCAAAGACCCAACTGTTTGGACATTTGATACGCAGGCTTATCCCGAAATTCGCAATCGGCTCGGTTGGCTGGACTCCTACAAAACATTGGAAAAATCGATTGCTGAATATCAGGAGATTGCAGCGGATTTGAAAGCGCAGGGCTTTAAAAAAGTCCTTCTATTAGGGATGGGCGGCTCTTCACTGGCACCGGAGGTATTGGCTCTCACTTTCCCGCAGGCTGATGGATTGAAGCTGCAGATTGTCGATTCAACCGATCCAGATCAGGTGCTCGCTGCTGAGCGCGCTAATCCGGTGGAAGAGACCGTTTATATCGTCTCCAGTAAGTCGGGCGGTACAGCGGAGGTGCGGGCGTTGATGGATTACTTCTATGAACGCGCAAAAGCGACATTGGGTGATAAAGTTGGCTCTCACTTTATCGCAATTACCGACCCTGGCACGTTGTTGGAACGTCATGCGACTTCTCACAATTTCCGCCATGTGGTGCTGGCGGATGCTTCCATTGGTGGCCGGTTCTCGGCCTTATCTCCTTTCGGCGTGTTGCCGGCAGTGTTGATCGGGGTTGATCCGCAAAAGATCATTGCTGAATCCACCCGCATGGCGAAAAACTGTGCACCCTCGAATGAGGTAGGCAGCAACCAGGGCGCGGCACTGGGCGTGTTTATGGGGACTGCTGCGCTGAATGGGAAAGACAAACTGACAATCCTGACCGATCCGGAAATGGCCGCCTTCGGCTCCTGGCTGGAACAGCTGATCGCTGAATCAAGCGGAAAAGATGGTAAAGGGATCGTCCCGATCGATTTGGAACCGGAATTGCCGCTTGAGGAATACGCGAAAGACCGGGCATTCGTCTACATTGAAACCTCTGGGACAAAATTATCATTTTGCGAACAGCTGGTTGCCCATGGTCACCCGCTGATGACGATTCATCTGTCTGATCTGCATGAGATTTTTGCGGAATTCTATCGCTGGGAAATTGCAATTTCAGTCGCCTGTGGTTTGTTGGGCGTCAACGCTTTTGACCAACCGAACGTCCAGGACAGCAAAACGCGCACGGTTGCCAAGATCAACGATTACAAGGAAAAAGGCGCTTTGCCGAGCCTGCCTGTTACCTGGGAGCGGGATGGTATGACAGCGAGCTTTGTGTCAGAAGTTTCCGGAATGAAAGAGGCCGCGGATTTGAAAGCGTTGATTCGCGCATTCGTCGAACAGGCAAAAGCGGGCGAGGATTACATCGCAATCAATGCTTACCTGCCACGCAATGAGAGAATGACGGATACTCTACAGTCGATGCGAAAATGGATTGGTGAGCTGAATCCCTGCGCAACTACACTTGGATTTGGTCCGCGCTTCCAGCACTCCACCGGACAGCTGCACAAAGGCGGCGCCAATAATGGCCTGTTCATCCAGTTGGTTGGTACCCCCAAAGAAGACTGCGAAATTCCCAGTGAGGGGATGACATTCTCGGTTTTGGAAAAAGCGCAGGCGTTAGGCGATTTGGAAGCGCTTTTATCCCGCGATCGCCGCGCGCTGCGTATTGATTTAGGGGAACGCTCCCTTGCAGATTTCTTCTAATTTGCTGCAACAAATGAACTTGTTCAAAAACGGAATCCTCATCAGCTTAAAAGCATTTTACTGGCAGATGAGGATTCTGCCTGATCTGGCGTTGTCTGACGTCATTTACACGAACAACAGGATCATCGGATGATCTACCGATGCATTAACCCGGACTGTGGCTTGCGGATTCCATTAACGGATGAGGATGAACGTTGCACCTGTCCGCGTTGCGGCAGCACCATTCAAGCGGATACAACGATTGCCAGCTCGCAGAAGATTGAACGGATCAAAGAAGATGGAACCCTGCCCAAGGTCGTGGCAGTGCTGGATAATATCCGCAGCGCGCTGAATGTCGGGTCTATCTTTCGCAGTTGCGAAGGGGCGGGCATCAGGGAGATCTATCTTTGCGGTATCACTCCGACCCCTGACAATGGCAAAGTTCGTAAAACGGCTCTGGGAGCTGAAGAATCTGTTCACTGGCAGCATAACTGGTCGCTGCGAGATGTGCTAGAACAGATGAAATCCGAAGGGGTGATGATTTGGGCGCTGGAAGGTGGAACGTCTGCACAAAATCTGTTCCACGCGATAAAATTAATTCCTGATATGAAAAAAGTTGCTCTGATTGTGGGGAATGAGGTGAGTGGGGTGGATCCGGCGGGCGCTGAACTTGCGGATCGGGTGGTATATCTCCCGATGATGGGTGTTAAGGAATCGCTGAACGTAGCAACCGCTTTCGGCATTGCGGCGTATCTGATGCGATTTGGACGGATGATCAATGAAAAATGAACTGACGCCAATCCGAAAACAATATCTTGAGATTAAGAAGCACTATCCGCAGACGATCGTTTTTTTTCGTCTGGGTGATTTCTATGAGACGTTTGACGAGGATGCTGAAATTACCTCTCGCGAACTGGATCTGGTGCTTACTTCGCGCAACGTAGCCAAAGGGACGCGCATTCCGATGGCGGGCATTCCCTATCATGCGGTTGAGAACTACCTGGCTCGCCTGATTGAGAAAGGGTATCACGTTGCGATCTGCGAACAGGTTGGCGAGCAACCTGCCAAAGGGCTGTTTGCCCGCGAAGTAGTTCGGGTGGTTACGCCTGGAACGCTGATCGAACCAGGCCTGCTCAAAAATGACAGCAATAATTATCTGTTTTCCGCCTGTTTGAAAGAAAGAACCCTGGGGATCGCCTTTGCTGATATCACTACCGGAGAATTTCTGGCGACTCAGATATCAGGTGATTCCGCGGAAAACGTGCTTAACGCAGAAATCACGCGCCTGCAGCCGGCAGAAATCATCATTCCGCATAGCCTTTCATTGAAAATTGGCGAGAGTTTTCACATCACACGGATTGAAGATACCGAATTTTCTGAGAGCCGCTCAGATGAAGTGTTGCTCGATCACTTTGGTGTAACGACGCTGGCAGGGTTTGGTCTGGTGGCGGGCAGTCCGGCGGTGCGGGCGGCAGCGGCGATTCTGCGCTATCTTGAGAAGAATCAACCAGCTTGTTTGCAACTGCTCAAAGGGATTTCTACGTACACGCTGGACGAGTTCATGGTGCTGGACGCTGCCACGCGACGCAACCTTGAGCTGACTGAAACGCTGCGTGCACATGACACCCAGAGCTCGTTATTGGGTGTGTTGGACTGCACTGTCACGCCAATGGGCAGACGGTTGATTCGCCAATGGGTCAACAAACCGTTGACCAACCATGAACAGATTCAGGCACGTTTGAATGCTGTTGCAGCGCTGACAGAAAACGGATTGAAACGGGCTGAGTTACGGGCGCAAATGAAACCGTTAAATGATCTGGAACGGCTGATCAATCGCATTGTCAGCGGATTGGCGATACCGCGCGATCTGGTTGCGCTGCGATCGTCACTTGAACCAATTCAGCGAATCATCGCGCTAACTGCTGAGGGGATGGCTCCGGTGACCGAGTTGATACCGCGTCTCTATCCGCTGGATGAGATCGCAGCAATTCTGGCAGCAGGACTGGCGGATGAGCCACCGGCAACGCTGATGAATACCGGCATCATTCGCAAAGGATATTTGGCGGAGCTGGACCAGGTCTATTTCGAGTCTACCCATGCCCGTGAATGGATGGCGAATCTTGAGAGCAGTGAACGTGAACGAACCGGGATTAAAAACCTCAAAGTCAGCTACAACAAAGTGTTCGGTTATTATATTGAGGTTTCCAAAGGCAACGTTGACATGGTTCCCGACAATTACATTCGCAAACAAACGCTGGTGAATGGTGAGCGCTTTATCACACCGGAAATGAAAGAGTATGAGTCGCTGGTGTTGAACGCTGAAGAGCGGATCCGTGAGATCGAAAGCCAGCTTTTCCGACAGCTTTGCAGTGATATCGGCCGCTATGCGACTGAAGTGTTGTCCACTGCGCGCGGACTGGCGATGTTGGATGTGCTTTTGGCGCTGGCAGAGACCGCGGTCGTCAACAATTATGTCAAACCGGAGATTCACGAGGGGCTGGAAATCGAAATCATGGAAGGACGTCATCCGGTTGTTGAAAAAACGATGCAGGCTGGCAGCCGCTATGTTCCCAACGACACCATCATGACGCAGGATGCCTTTATTCAGATCATCACCGGGCCGAATATGAGCGGAAAGAGCACCTATCTGCGGCAGATTGCGCTGATTATTCTCATGGCACAGATGGGATCGTTTGTCCCGGCTCGCAGCGCACGGATTGGGCTGGTTGACCGGATCTTCACCCGTATTGGTGCACAGGATGAAATTCACGCCGGTTTATCGACTTTTATGGTGGAAATGGTGGAGGCAGCGAATATTCTCAACAATGCCGGCCCGCGCAGCCTGCTGATTCTGGATGAAATTGGCAGGGGAACCAGTACGTACGATGGGTTGTCAATTGCCTGGGCGATTCTGGAATATATTCACAATTCGCCGACATTACGCTCACGAACGCTGTTTGCAACGCACTATCACGAGCTGACCGTGTTGCCGGATACGCTGCCGGGGATGCGTAATTACAATGTGGCGGTGACTGAATCGGATGGAAATGTAGTATTTTTACATAAGATCATCGATGGCGCCGCTGACCGTTCCTATGGGATTCATGTGGCGCAAATTGCCGGGTTGCCGAAACCGGTGATTTCGCGCGCCAATGAGTTGATGAAACGTTTTGAAGGGGATTCGGAATTGCGCCTTGAGGTGCAGGAAGCGCCGCTGGTGCAGCTGACGCTCTTTCCTGAAACCAATCCGATCATCGATGCCTTGCGTTCGATCGACGTCAACAGCATGTCACCGATTGAAGCGATCAATCAACTTTATGAATGGCAGAAGCGGTTTGTGGACAAATCCGGAAAAGCTGCTGCGACAAAAAAGCGCTCTGACAGCGCGGAATCATAATCGCTAACCGAAAAAGAAATCCCTATGTATAATGCAACCAGGTTTTGGCGTAATTCCTGCGATCGTTCATGCTGGTTAGCGAACGGTATGGGCAGGTATCGAACGATTTTGGAGGCTTATTTTTATGAGTTACATACTGGAAGTTGACCACCTTACGCGCGCGTTCAGCGACGTTGGCGTTTCGCCTCAGGTTGTGTTGAAAGATATCAGTTTTAACCTTGATGAAGGGGAATTCCTGGCAATCTTTGGACGAGCCGGGTCGGGCAAGTCGATGCTGCTTTCGAATCTTCTGGCAATGGATCATGCTACCTCCGGCACGGTGCGTTTCAGAGGGCAGGATGTCAACCAGCTGACTGAGATTCAAATGGAAGACATTCGGTTGAATTCGATTGGGTTTGTCTCTCAGCAGTTTCCGCTGCAGCAGAACCTCACGATTCGCGATAACATTTTGCAACCGGCTTTTCAGGCGGGGACGTTACCCAAAAGCCAGGTTGAAGCGCGGGCTGAGGAGCTGATGGCTTGGGCAGGAATTGAGCAGCACGCGCGGATGCGCGTCAGCAATTCAGACGAAACCCTGCTGATGCGGGCAATCATCTGCCGGGAACTGATCAACGATCCGGCATTGCTGGTATTGAATTCGATCAGCCAATCGATTGAATCCGGTGAAGCGATTGATATTCTTGAATCAGTGTTTGCCTATCGCCTGAAACATCCAATCGCAATCCTGTTGACAACCGATGATCCCGAAATAGCGGCTTACGCGGATCGCGTACTGTTTTTCAGCCATGGCGAGATTAAGGCTGAACTCCAACTGGGCAGGCTCGGGGATTTTAAGGCGGGACATCAGAGCCGGGTTGATCAACTCACCAGCCAAATCGAATCATTGGATATTTAGTTTCATTTCGTATAGCTGTATATGAAATAAAAGCGCCCGTTTTCAAAACGGGCGCTTCTGTCTGTCAGTGTAGTGTTATTCTCAACCAAGCAGCGTGTCAAGTACGCCTTTATCGTCCCAGAGACGCCGATAACGATCGATAAACTCCGGAATGGTAAACTGATGCGACTGCGTGCCGCGTTGTTCGAGCACGTATGACGCTGCCAGTGAGCCCATCCGACCGCAGACTTCTATGCTGAAATCATTGTAGAATCCGGTCAGGAAGCCTGCGCGGAAGGCATCGCCAACGCCGGTTGGGTCTTCCGGGTTTTCAACCGGATAAACCGGGATCAATGTCTCTACCCCTTTATGGATAATGCGCGAACCTTTCTCTGCCAGCGTGATGATCAGGTATTCGACTTTTTCAGTGATGTCAATCTCATCGTATTCGCCGTGTTTCTTTAGCAATTCGAACTCATATTCATTGCAGAACAAGAACTGCGCGCCATCCACACCCCCCCGAATCATTTTCCGATCCATGCGGACAATCTGCTGTGAGGGGTCAAACCCGTAAGGGATTCCAGC
>JAAZKE010000004.1 GCA_012799995.1 Chloroflexota bacterium
GCCATGATCGCGGTAACGATGAACCCAACCAGCCAAAGTTATCGTTTTCCCCACATCAGATTTTCGGAGTTCACCACATGAATGAGTCTTATACATCAGTCCCTCTCTCTCATTGCCATTCCTGCTTTTCAGGCAGCCTGTTTTTCTTCAACTTTGACCAATCATTATAATCTGTTTCGGGTGAAAACGAACGCAAACATCGCTCCCTGTGACCAAACGTGGCGTTAAAAAAAGAATCGGATGTTCGCATCCGATTCTACAAAGATCAATCCTGTTTTGATCAGTTTACAATACCTGGGAATCTGATCGTACAATATACTTCATTTCCCTGAACAATCCCCCAATCCATTGTATAGCTGCCTGACATAGGTGGCATAATAATGTCCAGCGCAAACGTAAATACACCACCCGGAACAACATCAACCGGCATATCACGTTTCACTTCTTCTTGCCGTTTCATCAGGTTTGACCCACCAATATATGCCATGTCAAAATTCGATGAACTCCATGTTACATTGCTGTCATTGCGGATAGTAACGCTGAAATCGGTATCCTGACCAGGGGCATAGCGATCGTTTGGTCCGGGGATCATCGACAAAATGGTACAGGTACCGGAGCCTGATGGCGGCTGTGGTTGACTTCCGGAGCCACTGACGCGAATTTTTACCCAGATTGAGTTATTGGTGGTTGTACCGAAAACCACACCGGAAGCATTGCGCATGCGCCAGAAGCCCTGATAGGTGCCGTCCGCATTTGGTGCGACCATATTCACCGCAACGTCAATGGTTTCATTTGGCATAACGTTCCGCGGCAGCCCTACTGCGGACTGAACACCCAGCTGATGTCCACTCACGAAGACCAGCTGGTAGTTTGTAGTCCAGGCGCAGGTACCGGTATTCTGGATTCGCCAGACTTTCTGAAAGCCCTGCCCAGGCGCCACGACAGCATCATCCGGGACAGTGACATCCGCAACAAACGTCATCTGGTCACATGGTTTCTGCACCGGTGGTTGTACATAGCCAATGGTCGGGATTCGCGGCGGCAACGTGGGAAGCGCAGCCGGGGGTAGGGTTGGCACCAGCAAAATGGGTTGACTGACCGTTGGAGAAGCCTGTGGTTGGATGAGAACTCCCTGAGGTGTCGAACTATTCACTATTGCTTCTACAGTTTGTCGAGCCCAGAGTTGAATCATATCCGCTGAAATTGTAGGGGTACTCTTGATAGTAAGAGGAACACAGGAAACGACCAGGATCAGAATTCCTGTCAATATAAGTATCTTTTTTATCATTCTTCCTCCTGTTCTTTTTTTAGGAAGCTTATTACAAAAATTATACATACGTAGACAAATAACGATCAGGTTTTTGCAAATGTTCCAAAAAAGGGTTTTTACAGAATTTGATTAACATTTTTTTCAGGCAATATTGACGAAATAGCCGGTTTGGATACAATAGAACCAGAGATCCTTATGGGGCAGGGTGAGGGGTTTTCCCCAATTCCCGATCGGTGGTAAAAATCCACGCGCGCAAGCTGATCCGGTGAAATTCCGGAATCGACGGTACAGTCCGGATGAAAAAAAGGAAACTGCTTTTTTCGAGTTCAAAACCCCAATCGGATTGGTGTTTTTTAAATGGCAAAACGAACAAACGCGAATAACCAACTGCTTTCCTTGATCCCACCCCTTTCAATTCTTGGGGGACTGATCATTTGGGAACTGGTAGTCAAAGTAACCGCTTATCCAGCTTTCATTTTGCCTGCTCCCAGTCAGATCTTCAACCGTTTTATCCAATCCATTCAGAGTGGTGTGCTGCTGTATCATACCGGCATCACACTGTTTGAGATCATGATGGGCCTAGTCATTGGCGGGCTGTTGGCATTTGCCAGCGGATATTACCTGGCAAAGCACCCCATCGCCGAAAGTGTGCTGTTCCCTTACATCATCGCCTCGCAGTCCATTCCGATGGCAGCGATCGCTCCGCTACTTACGATCTGGTTCGGCTCCGGTATCACGCCAAAAATCCTGATCTGTACTCTGGTGGTGTTCTTTCCGATCCAGGTAAACGTGATCGCCGGATTTCGCGATATTCCGCGCAACTTCCGCGATTTGATGCGATCTATGAGAGCTGATCGGAAAGCCTCGCTGCGTTATCTGGAAATCCCAGCAGCAATGCCGTTGATCTTTGCCGGATTACGCATCAGCGCGACTCTGTCGGTGTTGGGCGCAGTGATTGGTGAGTTGACCGCAGCCGATGCCGGGCTGGGATACCTGATCAATACTGCCCGTGGTCAATATGACACCGCAATGGTATTTGTAGCAGTGCTGATGCTGATGCTGATTGCGCTGACACTCTATTCTCTGATTGTTTTTATTGAACATCGCATGCTGCGCTGGCAGCATATCGAATAACGAATAAATGAGGAACCATCATGAAAAAACTACTTTCCAGATTGACATTTTTGATAACAGGATGCTTCATCTTTCTGCTATTGACGACTTCCTGCGCAAAACCCACAGCTACCCCAGAGATGGATTCCTTCACCCTGCCGGTTGGCTTTGTGCCAAATGTACAATTTGCTCCGTTTTATGTCGGGCTGGAAAAGGGATTCTTCAGCGAACAGCGCATCGATTTACAGCTGGATCATAGCATGGAGACTGACACTGTGGCATTGGTCGGCGCTGACAAGCTGCCATTCGGAATCTGTTCCGGTGAGCAGGTGCTGCTCGGGCTCAACCAGGGGTTATCTCTCAAATACATTTTGAACTGGTATCAGCGCTATCCGGTCGGAATTGTGTCGCTGGCAGATGCAAACATTAAATCAGTTACTGATTTGAAGGGCAAAAAAGTCGGTATCCCGGTTCTTTCCGGTGCCAGTTACATTGGTCTGGAAGCATTGTTGTTGGAAAACCAGATGAAAGATCAGGATTTGAAACTGGAATCAATCGGATACAGTCAGGTGGAAATGCTCACCAGCGGAAAAATCGACGCAGCGGTAATTTACGTGGCGAACGAACCGGTTCAACTGCAACTGCTCGGGTTTACGACCGATTTAATCCGCGTTTCGGATTCGATTTCGATGATCGGAAATGGCCTGATCACCAATGAAAAGACGCTCAAAGAAAATCCGGATCTGGTGAAACGGATGGCTACCGCACTGGTCAAGAGCATTGAATACACCGAAGAGAATCCGGACGAAGCGTATGAAATCTGCAAAAAATATGTTGATAATCTCGCAAACGCTGACAATCAGGAATTGCAAAAACAGGTGATGATCGAATCCATCGCACTTTACAAGGATGTGGATAATCGTAAGACCGGTGTTTCCAGCGAGACCGCCTGGATTAACATGAGCGATGTGATGAAACGGATGGGACTGATTCAGGAGTCAGTCGATCCGCACAACGCATATACCAACGAGTTCGTTGAATAGAGACAGGCACTGCAGTGAAACAGCCGCTGATTGAGATAACCAATCTTGGGATGGAATTTCCTTCTGATGATGGAAAGTTCAAGGCGCTGGACGACATCAACCTGACGCTCTGCGAAGAGGAGTTTGTCTGCATCCTCGGGCAGTCAGGTTCCGGCAAAAGCACCTTGCTGCGAATTGTAACAGGGCTGCTTGAACCGACCAGCGGAAGCATTCGCTTTTTGAAGGAAGAGGATCCAAAACGCGCAATTGTCTTTCAAAATTCCAATCTGCTCCCCTGGATGAATGTGATTGACAATATCGCGCTGCCGCTGAAGATCCACGGCGTGAATGAGAACGAGGCGCGCCAGCAGGCGGAGACATGGATTGAGCGGGTGGGACTAGACGAATTCAGCAATGAATGGCCACAAACGATCTCCGGGGGCATGCAACAGCGGGTCGCAATCGCCCGTGCGCTGATTCAACAGCCGGAACTGATTTTGCTTGACGAACCATTTGGGGCACTGGATGCGTTCACGCGCGATCAGATGGCTCTGGAGCTGCTCAAAGTATGGGAAGAATTTCATCCGACCATGCTGATGGTAACCCACTCCATTTCTGAAGCGGTTTTACTGGCAGACCGGATCGTGGTGTTCAGCAAGCGCCCAGGATACATCATCCACGAGCTGGAAATTCCTTTCCCACGACCTCGCACGGCTGAATTGCGCGACCGGACCGAGTTTTTTGATCTGGTTAAAAATTTGCGCAACCTCTTAACAGCTTCTTAAACAGGATAAGGGTTTTCAGCGGATACGCGGCATCGTCAACAGCAGGTTCTCCAGCACCAGTTGAGGGCTGACGTTGGCATCCAGATAATCCAGCGCACGGCGGGTATTTTGCAGCAAAGCTGGAAAGTCATGTTCTTCGGCTTTTTGCGATAACGTGCCCATTTCGATACATTAACCATCTCTTTATAATATTAAATATTGTTATTAATTCCCATTGATCCCTGATACAATTTACTAACTTTCAAAAACTAAACAGTCAGACCAGAAAGAGATCATGATGAAAAAACATGTTTTTTATCTTTTTGCTTTGTTTTTATTGATTTTTGGAACACCTTGTTTCGCTGAAAAAGGTGAAATTCAAGGGTTTGGGATGGGAACAGGTATCGGCCTTCGTTTGAATTACGACGAAGAGAGAATGAAAGATGTATACCATGAAATGAAAGAGTTAGGGGTCAGGTGGACACGTGAAGAATTCCGGACGGAAGAAGCCGATAACGATTATTTTTATCAGGATAATTTGAAAATGCTGGAAATAATCAAAAAGAATGGCATTGAAGTAACAGGTGTGATCGATTATGGAATTAACCAACACGGAGTGTCAGACCAGGAGTTTTTAAAGCAGTGGAAAAAGAAAGTTGAAAGAATTGTAAAAGAGTTTGGCCCATATGTTTCGGTTTGGGAAATTGGCAATCAGATGAATATTGCCGAATTTTGGAAAAAGGTTCGCCCTGAATAAGATTCGGTCGATCCGGATCTTTATTCTGCCATGTACAAAGAAGCTCAAAAGATCATCAGGAAACACGATAAATCAGCAAAAGTTTCGATTGGAGCACTAAGCGCCTTCATTGGCTCAAATGATTTACCTCCTCTGTCTTATTTGACAAAAATCTGCAAAAACATTAAGTCCAATACGGTCGATGCCATCTCTATCCATGCACCAATGGGACCCTATTTCCCTGAAGATGATCAATCCGTAAACTTTGGTTACCTGGATGAGCGAATCGTCAATATGAAAACCTATCTGGAAGCCATGATCGATGGATTGAAGAATAATTGCAGGTGGGATAAGGAAATCATTGTTTCAGCAGTTGGATACCGCGAACAGGACCTGCAAAAAATGCAGGAAAAAACATCCGTTCCTTTAGATCGGATTGAAGCCTATGCGCTTTCCAGAATTTACCCCTCTTTTTTGTCCATTCCTCAGGTATCAGCGGTTTATTGGTACACAATGGTGCCGGATGAGCAGGGAGAATCAGTGATTTCTCAAAATGCCAGGGTTGCCTATCTGGATACTGCTGTTCGACTGGGGAATTCGATCCCATTGGGTCAATTTGATGCACTTGATCCCGATGGGAATGCGCTTTTGGGAATATCACAATATCGTTTTAGACATGAGGATGACCTGATCATCTCATTTTGGGCGAATCAGCCTCAGTTCGAGACGCAACAGGCATTATTTATCGGTACTGAGCCCAAAACGTTAACCAACATTCCTCTCTCTTTTATCGGTGAACGAGTAATTTCTGATGAAATAATTGTCGGCGAAGACACAGTTGAAATCGGTGCAATCGCGAATTATGTATTTGGTTCTTACAGTGATGATCTTCGTCTGATGATAAAGAAACCAACAACTGAGGGAGAACTATCTGGTGATGGAAAATTAGCCCTTACCGAAACCGGAGCAATCCGAAACCTTGATGGGATGGAAATGGTTTTTGTCCCCGCTGGGGAGTTTACGATGGGGGCAGACTCCGGCTGGAACGATGATTATTCTCCCGCACATTCGGTTTATCTTGACGATTACTGGATTGACAAATATGAAGTGTCAAATGATCAATACAGAAAATGTATCGAAGCCGGTGTTTGTTCGAATCACATTGGGTTTGATAACAGCAAGTATTTTTTTGAAAATGAGAAATATGGGAACTACCCATTAACCGTCATTTTTTGGGAGGACGCAAAAAAGTATTGCGAATGGGTCGGCGCCTCTCTTCCGTCAGAAGCTCAGTGGGAAAAAGCCGCAAGGGGAACCGATGAAAGAGAATACCCCTGGGGCGAAAACCACGATTTTCAATTTCCTGCTGATGCAAAAGCCAATTTTGATTTCGACGATTGCTGGCGAACCCCGGATGAGATTGAAGACAAAGATGGTTATTGTTTTACCGCGCCGGTTGACAGCTATCCACAAGGCGCCAGTCCTTATGGAGCGTTTAATATGGTCGGAAACGCACAGGAATGGGTGAACGATTTCTACAGTGAGGATTATTACAGCGTCAGCCCAAAGACCAATCCGACTGGTCCGGAAACAGGATCAAACCATGTGCTTCGTGGAGGGAGTTTTTTATCTCCTTATTGGTCAGGTGACCAAATTCTACGTCGAACCTATGCTTCCGGAAGCAGCGGAATTGAGGACGGATTTCGGTGTACGATTTCAAAAGAGAATCCGAATTTCATTCCACATCCTGATATGAAACCAATCGAAATGAAAAGTAAACGAATTAATGAAATGGAAGCTGCTCAGTCTGTCTACAATTACCTCTTTGATTGGTTGTTAAGACACACCTCACCTACTGATGAGGAAAATGTATATATTACTCAAAATGGCAGCTTGATCAAAGTGTTGGAACAAGATCCACTTCCGCCTTCAGAGACACTATCGGATGCTGATATCGCGAATGGCATGGTTTGGAACAATTTTATATACATAAAATCAATTACAAAGTTATCCTCTCATGGGCAAAATGAATGGAAGGATAAAAAACTGTTCTTTAATAAATATCGGGCTTACAGTGATGGAACGATCAGGACGGATTATTGGAATGGCCCGGCGTATGAAGATTTTGAACTTGTCGACGGGTTACTCGTAATTGACGGAGAAGAAGACGACTTGTTTATCAGAGAATAGTTTTCAAAATTAATCGCAGGATCCAATCACGTATATGAGTGATGCCTTTTACACGGCACACATCATCTATGAGCTGAAAATTCCCCTGGCATGGTCGCGCAAAGCTGAATTGCACAACCAGACCTTTTTTTCGATCTGGTTAAGAATTTGCGCAACCTCTTAACAGCTTCTTAAAACAGGATATCGATTTTCAGCGGATACGCGGCATCGTCAACAGCAGGTTCTCCAGCACCAGTTGAGGGCTGACGTTGGCATCCAGGTAATCCAGCGCACGGCGGGTATTTTGCAGCAAAGCTGGAAAGTCATGTTCTTCGGCTTTTTGCGATAACGATCGCATTTCATCGACCAAATCGATATATGTTAACGAATTCCTTGCATCCGGATCAGCTTTCAACAGCATCAGATCTCGAAACAGCGCCTGCCATTCCAACAATAACGCCCGTAACTCACCGCGTTTGCGAAAATCACGGTATGTGACAGCATATTGGAATCGTTGACGGGTGTTGGAAGCGAACATTTCCAGTCCCTCCTGCGCGTGACGCAGAATAGCTTCCACAGTCTCAGGCATGTCATTGAACTGGATCGCACTGCCAATCCGTCCGGCGGACAAATGCGCCAGACGTAGTGCATCATCTTCTGTAAGAGATAACTTCTTCTGCAGCAGTCTGCTGGTAGTAACAATATCGCTTGGTCGCATGCGAATAATTTCGCAGCGGGATGCGATTGTGGGCAGTACTGCGCTGTCCGACGAAGCCGTCAACAGCAGCTTCACCTGATCAGCTGGTTCCTCCAGCGTTTTCAAGAGCGCATTCTGAGCATTGGCGTTAGCCTCATCAAACCGCAGCAACAGCGCGATCCGCCATGGAGCTTCGTAAGGGCTCAGTGACAAGGTCTTCTGAATTTCGCGCACCGGCTCAATCTTTAAAATCGCACCCGGTTCTTCTGACTGCCCGATGATGAAGTCCGGATGTTGTAAATTCGCTATGCGGCGACAGTTGCGGCATTTCCCACAGAATTCGCCCACCTCGGGCGGTTCCAGACAATTGAGCGCCTGGCTGAACTGGATCGCCAGCGTGCGCTTGCCGATTCCAGGAATGCCTGAAAACAGGTAGGCATGACGCGTATTACCACTGCGAATATGGTTCTTCAGCAGCGTGATCACCCAGTCATGTCCGAGAATCGACCAGCTCATCGTTTCATCTTCTTCTTTTTTCTGCGACTTTTTCCGGTTGCAGCATCTGCATCAGCAGTCACCTGTTTTTCTGATTTGCCTTTCCTCTGCTGCTGTTCAGCGGGTTCCTGTGATGATTCTTCCGGCTCATTCAACTCAGCAACTTCTTGTTCTGGAACTGGCTCTTCGGAACGGATCGAATCCTCCAATTGGCGCAATTCAGTCAGGCTCATGCGTTCTGCAGCAGTGAGCATTGAGATCTGTGGTTGGGTAATAAAGATCCGTTCGACAACACTACGACGAATATCGTTGAGTAACTGCGAGAACATCTCTGCCGCACGCGTTTTGTAAACCACCAGCGGGTTACGTTGCGCATAGCTTTCCATGCTGATCGACACGCGCAAACCTTCAATCTGGGTCAGATAATCGACCCACTGGCTGGTAATGCTGCGCAGAATTACTGACCGGAAAACTTCATTCTGAATGCGCCATCCCAGGAATGGTTTCAGCTGATCCACAATTACTGAGTCAATTTCAGCCGGAGGCAGATTCTTATTGGCTTCAAACTGGTCTGCACCGATCAGTTCTGACATGACTTCCTGTGTTTCCGGTTTGAGTTGTTCTAACGGCACATTGAAACTGCGCAGCCGTGCCCAGTCAATCTCGCCAAAAATTTCCCGCAAACCTTCCAGCGTTTGTTGAAAATGATCCCAGATTTTAGCTCGCAACTCCTCACGGCTCAGATCCTGCAACAGCTTACCGACATAATAGACAAAGTTGATACGCGTATATGCTTTGTTGACTTTGCGATGCGTTTTGGCATCGAAGGAGACGCGTTGCCCCTGACCAATCGTTCGCAGCAACTGCGACCACTGATTATCGCTGATTGGTTCCTGCTTATACTGCTTAAGTGTGATTTCCAAATCTGAAACGATCTGGCCCTGATTCCCAAAAAAGCGCTCAGCTTGCAGGCGATAGGATTCCTGGACGGCATCCATCACCAGCGATTCAAACGATTCCCAGGCGCCCACTTCAGTCGCTTTTGATGGTGCAGTGAAATCGCTGCCAAATCGATTGGCGATCAGCTGCACGATCCGTCTGGTGTATACATCATAGAGGGCTGACTCAATTTGTCCGCGAAGAATTTCCAAAACAGCAGGGTTTCCTTCGGTGAGCTGACGCTGCTGTTCGTTCGACAACCGGAATCCCACCCGCGCGATATTGCCGGCTTCACTTATCAGCTCTTGCGGTTTGAGCGGGGATACAACCCGCCCTTCCTCAATAGCTTCATGCTGCTCTTTAATTCGATCTGCCAGTGAGGATTCAAATAGTTCAAAATTGCTTAACCGTTCCTGAAGCTGTGCTTCATAACTTTCTTTTGAATTCGCAATCAGGTTGGCATATTGATCCAACCCAGCCTCATTCTCAGCCCGAAAAGCTTCGCGGCTCAGTTCATCCAGACAGTCAATCAATTCCTGCTTTTCCGGTTCGTTGCCAAGATCTTCCTTAAGCGCGGAGACCAACAAAGACTGACTGAAATTCGGTATGAAAAACGTTTCCATTTCAATGGCCGGCTGAATGGAATCGAGGTAGGATGCCAGTTTCCAATGTTCCTGCTCCAGGTCTTTATCCAACCTGTTTTCGAGATCGGTCTCCAGCATGTCATAAACGTCATCACTCAGATCCTCTTTGACGAAAGCCTGATCACGCTGGTCATAAATTCTTTTGCGCTGTGTGTTCAGGACATCGTCATATTCAAGAGTGTGTTTCCGGACATCAAAATTCGCACCTTCAACGCGTTCCTGCGATTGCTCGATCATGCGCGAGAACAGGTTGTTTTCCAGCGGCACGTTCTCATCAATCAGGTTGACACGTTTGAGCATCCCTTCCATCTGTTGCCCGCCAAACAGGCGCACAATCTCATCCTGCAATGACAGGAAGAAGCGGGACGATCCCGGATCCCCTTGACGGGCAGCCCGACCGCGCAGCTGGTTATCGATTCGGCGGCTCTCATGCCGTTCCGAGCCGATCACATGCAACCCACCCAGCTGACGAACGAGCTCCATTTGCTCAATAAAATCGATGTAAGCAGCGATGGAATCTTCGTAAATGCCATATTCTTCGGGAGGAATGGAACGGATCGCCTGATAACGTTCCTCAAGGGTCATGTTGTAAGGATCGATATTCATCCGGCTTAACACACGGTTTGTGTCACGGATGAGTTCTTCATTCAATTCGCCACCCAGCTTGATGTCAACACCACGACCCGCCATATTGGTCGCAATCGTGACCGCTCCGAACGCACCGGCTCGGGCAATGATCATACCCTCTTCGTCATGTTTGCGCGCATTGAGAACCTGTGGCGTGATGCCGCTTTCCGTGATCTGGATGAATCGATCAATCTGATCGTCAGGCAAATTGAATTCCTGCGCAAGCAGCTCGCGGTTGTCCACGTCATCAAGGTTCAGCGAAAGTTCCAGCAGTTTCGCTATTGGACGCAATTCTCCTGCCGTCAGCTCTTGAATGGGCTTGTTAAAAGGAATGAATTCCTTGATCGGAGATTCCAGATAATCAATGTTATTTTTGTTCATCCAGGCACGCCGCAGCATGTGGAGCTGTACCAATCTTCGCAATGGCTCTGGCTTTAGACGATCCGCCAGAAATTCGGAGTGTTCCACCGATGCAGTGCCAATCAGCTGCGGTCGTCCCAGAACATGATTCTTCAGAATCTCAACGGTGATCGCACGGAACTTGGCTTCCTCACTCTGGAAAATAACGTCCGGGTAATCCTTCCGTTTGTAATATTTGGGAACCTGCGGTGATGCGGGATCAGCGTAGTATGTATATTTGTAGCCCTCTTCATCCTTGGCATTCTGTTCGATCAACCCGCTGTTTTTTTGCTGGGCAGTGTATTCCAGGTTGGTCGGAATCGGAATCACGTCGAGCAGATAAATTTTGTAAAATTCTTCTTTTTCCGTCAAGGCAGTACCGGTCATGCCGGCGATCTTCTGATACATTCGATAGTAATTCTGCAGCGTAATGGTGGCATAGGTGACGTTTTCCGGCTCGACTTTGACGCCTTCTTTCGCCTCAATTGCCTGATGCAGCCCGTTTGACCAGCGCCGGCCAGGCATCAACCGTCCGGTAAAACTGTCGATAATAACCACTTTGCCGGCCTGTACCAGATATTCTTTATTGCGATGATAGAGAAATTCTGCCAGCAAGGCCTGGTTAAGGTATCCCATCATCTGCTCCTGACGGATGGAAACCTCTTCCGGTCGGCTGGGGTCACGCAGTGTCATCCCCAACAGCTCTTCCACATGATCCAGCCCGTTATCGTTGAGATAAACATTGCGGTCTTTCTCGCTGATTTCATATTCTTCCGGCGCGAGCTGGCGTACCACTTTCGCCATGGTGGCATAAATAGAAACGTCATCGCTGGCAGGTCCGGAGATAATCAGCGGCGTGCGCGCTTCATCGATCAGAACATTATCGACCTCGTCAATAATGACGTACGGATGACCTCGCTGCACACGCTCATCCAGGCTCATGGTCATGTTATCGCGCAGATAATCAAAGCCAAATTCACTGTTGGTACCGTAGGTAATATCAGCGTCATAGGCTTCCTTGCGCATCACCAGCCGCAGTTTGTCCTGATCCTCATGCGGGGAGGTAACGGTGGTGTCAACCACAAACGCCTTGCGCCCATTATCAGTACGCGCTGCCATCTGCAGCACGCCAATGCTCATGCCGAGCAGGTTGTAGATCGGAGCCATCCAGCGGGCATCGCGGCGCGCCAGATAATCGTTGACTGTGATCACATGCACACCCTTGCCCGCCAGTGCATTGAGATAAACCGGCAGTGTTGCCACCAGCGTTTTCCCCTCACCGGTTTTCATTTCAGCAATATTTCGGTCATGCAACGCAATCCCGCCAATCAGCTGAACGTCATAGTGACGTTGCCCCAGTGTTCGTTTGCTGGCTTCGCGTACCGTTGCAAATGCTTCCGGCAGAATGTCATCCAACGTCTCTCCGGAAGAGAGGCGTTCACGAAATTCGTCTGTTTTTGCGCTCAACTCATCGTTGCTCAGCGCTTCAAAAGAAGGTTCAAGCTCATTAATTTGCTTAACCATCTCAGTATAGGTTTTCAGTTTGTTTTGAATCGGGTCCAATCCCAGCGCTTCTTTAATTTTTTTAAACATGTTGCTCCATCATGGATTCAGCATCCATTTCTTTTTTTCAATCGGTTTTAATCTTACCATTTGCCCCTTAAGCGTGCAGCAGGATGGCGAAAAAACAGAACTAATTGAGGGATAAAAAACATCTCTTTTATTATGGAACCAATTTGGTCGTTAAATTATGAGAAACCGTGCGGTTCACGGTTTCTCATATATTCTTTTCGTAAGATGATCTCAGGACAGGTGGTCGGCTATGTAAATGGAGAAAGCTTGCCGAGTTCCTCTTTCGGACGGCTGGCAGATACTTTCAGATTAAAACCCTGATCCTGAACAACTTGAAGAATCGTGCCGCGTTTTTCAATTGGATTTTCCAGCCTCTTCACTACCTGCAAGGAGAAACTATCCACCCGCTTGTTGGCATCCCGCAAGTCATAGTAGGTTTGCATGACCTTGTCATACTCTACGAGTTTCTTTTCAACATCCACAGGGAATTGATAACTGTTTTCAAACAACTTCATGCTCAACGGCATGCGTGGTTTCAGCTGCGGCTCCTGAGCCGGCCAGCCGAATCCAACACCAACCACCGGAAAAGTCAGTTTGGGCAAGTCCAGGATCTTGATCACCGCAGCCGGATCATTGAGGATGCTGCCGAAAAACACCGCCCCCAATCCAAGGGATTCAACAGCGGTGGTAACGTTTTGCGCCATCAACGTTGCGTCTGTCCAACCCTGGAAAAAGCGATCCATATCAGCACGGGACTCTGCAAAGACATTATTCTGTTCTGCGATCACCGCATTGCGATAAGCATCGACGATAAATATCAGCAATTCGGTCGTACGCATAACATAAGGCTGTTTACAAACCTCCGCCAGCGCTGCTTTTTTTGTTGGGTCAGTTACCCGGATAATCGAAGAAGACTGCATGCCAGTGCTGGTAGCAGTCTGATTGGCAACTTCAAAAATTGATTTCAACATCGCATCGGAAACGGGTTCTCCGCTGAACTCTCGAATTGAGCGATGTTCCATTTGATGCTTAATCGTCTGGTTCATTTCTTCTCCCTTTTTATGTCTCTGTGATCAAACCTCTTCGTTTCGAAGAGGTTTTCGATTGTTTTTATCATTGATTATTATAGTGTGATCAGGATAAATTCCGCATAAATGAACTGATTCTGACTAATTTATTATTAATCCCATTACTTATTTCCTTTGTTCAGCGAAATCGATACAATTAAGCTATGAAAAGACCTCTGTCCTTTATAAAAAGAAATCCGCTGCTGATCGGGATGATCCTGCTCTTTTGTGCATTGGCAGTAACTTTATTTCTGTATGCTACTCCGCATGGAGTCGGATTAACCAATGATTCTTCAGCTTATCTGGGAGGCGCCCGCAGCCTGCTAAACGGACAGGGATACGTGCGATTCTCCGGAGACCGGCTGCCGCGGCCAATCACGCAGTTTCCGCCCTTACTGTCGCTGTTCATCGCCACCATCGCCCGAATTGGATCCATAGACGTTTTTGCTGCGGCAAAAATTCTTAACCTGATCTGTTTTGTGCTCAATCTGTTGCTGTTGCTCTTTTTCATCATACGTGGGAGTGGGGGGAATCTGATAGTCTTCTTCACCGGATTGCTCTATCTCTCCTGTGCACCTATCCTGCAAACGCATGCCTATGGTCTCAGCGAGGCGTTGTTCATGGTTTTTCTGTTCATCAGTTGGCATTTGACGTTGCAACAGGTGAAACGACCAAACGGTTTTCTGACCGCTTTTCTGAATGGGATCTGCATCGGACTGGCTACGCTCACCCGCTATGCCAGCATCGCGCTGTTGATTGTCATAATCGGTTTTCTGTTCTTTTATCGGAGTAAGCTGCGAAGTTATCTGGTCGAGGTTACGGTACTACTGGCAGGGTTTGCGCTGCCGGTAACTCCCTGGATTCTGCGTAACGCGCACGTTTCCGAAGATGTTGCCAACCGCGGAGTTTTTTTCCACCCTCCTTCTGCATCAGTGATCAATGAAGGGATTGAAAC
>JAAZKE010000005.1 GCA_012799995.1 Chloroflexota bacterium
CGCAGCCGTCTACTGATCAACCATGGCATGGAAGTGCGCTATCATCATGACATCGTTGGGCATAACTACCGCATGACCAACATGAATGCAGCCATCGGGCTGGTTCAGTTGAAAAAGCTGGACCGGTCAAATGCACTCCGTCGGACAAACGCAGCTTATTATGATGTATATCTCAATCACCCTGACGTGATTTTGCCTTCTTATCTGGATCCGGCGCTTCCGGTTTACCATCAATACACGCTTCGGGTGCTGCATGGGCAGCGCAACGAACTGGTTGAAACATTGCAGGCAAATGAGATTGGGTTTGGCATTTTCTATCCGCTTACCATCCCGGAACAACGCTGCTATCAGAGTATGTCACTCAGCGGGAGTTGGTCAATCGCTGACAAGATCAAAAATGAAGTCGTTTCCATCCCTGTCCACCCCGGACTGAGTCACACCGATCTGGAAACCGTTGTGAACGTCATCAACCACTTTAAAGAAAACAGCAGGTAATCATGACAGATACCACTTATATTGACCCCTCCGCACATGTATCCGAAAAAGCAAAAATCGGGAAGAACACCAAAGTCTGGATCAACGCCCAAATTCGCGAAAATGCCGAAATCGGTGACAATTGCGTCATCAGCAAAGATGTCTATATCGATCACGCTGTCAAAATAGGCAATGGCGTTAAGATTCAGAATGGCGTTTCGGTTTTCCATGGCGTGACGATCGAAGAAGATGTCTTCATCGGACCGAACGTTGCCTTCACCAATGACTATTTTCCGCGCGCTTTCAATCCGAGCTGGGATATTTCCGAGACGCTGGTGAAAAAGGGCGCATCCATTGGCGCCAATGCAACCATCGTATGCCGTCATACCCTCGGAGAATACTGTATGGTTGGAGCCGGCTCCGTGGTAACCAACGATGTTAAACCCTATTCACTGGTAGTTGGAAATCCGGCGCGTGAAATCGGCAAAGTGTGCCGTTGCGGCCAAAGGCTGTTCAATGAAATGGTTTGTCCAAGCTGTGGATTTGATTTAAATAAAGCGCTTGCTGCGTACGACCAGGGATCAGGGAAGAACTAAATCCTCTCGTACAAAAGCCGCTCCAAAGTGATCTGAAAACACCTGCTTAAATCCAGGCAGTTCATCTGCTGACGCTGCTTTATAGAACTTGTGAATTGCGCTCATTTTATGGGGATCAACCGCGTCAGTTACGACGCCCGGATCGCTGAAAGCGCGCATATTTTCCTGTTCCAGCAAAATCAGATCCGGATATTCCCGCTCTATCGTTTCCGCTGTAATCATGTCCCAGTCAATCGCAACGGCGATACCTGCCTGTTGCGGGAAGTACACTTTCCAGTCTTTCAGAATCCGCACGGTTCGATCCTTGACATTTAATACAGGAAGCACCTCACTCTCCACAGCCTGATAAAACTGCAGCGAGCCGGAAGTTTGTTCTCTTGTGATTTGCGCCAGGTAATAGTCCCAGTCAGTTCTAAGGTTAAGCACCAGCGGAATCAGAGCTATCAGCGCAAACAACAAATTGAACCACCGTTGCTTTTCTTTTGATAAATATTCACGTGAAAGCTGGAAATAGTTGCCGTATCCGGCAAAAAGTGGCAGCGCAAAGGGAAGCAGATAATACGTGCGGACGGTGGGTGAGTTGAAAAGCACCATCCCTGCCACTAATAAATATGTGATTAATAGCAGAGAGCGCAGCCTATCAGATGGGCTCCCTCGTAATCCTGTCAGGCAGCCACCGGCAGCCAGAACGAAAAACCAACTCCCAGCATAGTTTTTTTCGATTGGTTCTGAGAATGACCAGCCTTCTAACATTTGATTTTGATTGAGGGTGAACGTACCAAGCGAGGTTTGTTCAATCTGGCGTTTTTGAACAGAGAGAATATCGCTTCTCTCTTGCGGCAATAACAACAATGGATTGGATATAATAAGGGCCCCAATCATAACAACAATAAACAAAATCCCTTTTTTAAGCGCATTTCCAATGCTGATTTTCTGCTTTGATATGCCCAAAATCAACAATACAGGGATCACACCTGCGAAAAATAAACCCTGCAGCTTTGTTCCGACCGCAAATCCACAGGCCACAGCAGCCAGCCAAAAATATTTTCCAAACCTGAGTTCATCTTTGTTGAGAAAATAGAAAACCAGCGCGATGAAGAAAAAAGACAGGCTGTCTGGATGCCACCAGAAATTGTTTTGCACGATCACCGGCATTGACAACAAAAAGACCATTGCTCCCAGAGCCACCCGGCATCGTTTGAGCCCAATAAAGGTGATGACTAACAACATCACCGCGGCAATCATGGGTAACACGCTGATCATCTGTCGTAACCAGGTTACGA
This sequence comes from Chloroflexota bacterium, assembly GCA_012799995.1. GTDB lineage: Bacteria > Chloroflexota > Anaerolineae > Anaerolineales > Anaerolineaceae > Flexilinea. The sequence continues at coordinate 2,354 of JAAZKE010000005.1, forward strand.
TCAGCGTCGTATTGGCAGTCCAGTCCGGCATGATGAAACGAATTGGCAATAATGAGAGTGCCGAGAAAAAGTAAAAGGGAAATCCATAAAAATAGTGCTGGTAGATAAAGAAATTGCGCAGTGACTGGTACAGCGTTTCTCCCGGAGTGAGCATACGGATCACATGGCTGTACTGCGCATACTCATCCACTTCAAAGACCGAAAGCATCTCGGCAGTTTTCGCTCCAGTCATGTTAGGAGGGATCATCAGCAAAAAGATAATCGCTCCGATCAAAAACATCCACCTCAAAGTTGTCGTTTCAGCCTTGCTCATGGGATTTATTATAGATGAGATTCCCGCTCTGTCCGCTTGAAAAAACGGGATATTCCCCTTTATTCTTCTGGTAACGCCCGTCATCCCCTCAAAGAATCTCTTTTCATGATAAAATGGGAACGCTATAAAACATAGCATTGGGATATGGTGCAATGGCAGCACACCAGACTTTGAATCTGTGGATCTTGGTTCGAATCCAGGTATCCCAGCTCTATATGAAGCTGAAAATCTTATTAACCTGATCAGCCTGCCTCTGGTTTCCGCCGGAGATTTACTGTTTCTCTTGATCTGACCGTTAGCCGCATCTTCTGGTCATGCTTGAGCCGAGGATATCCTTATTATGCTGCTCCCAACTACCCGTGATGAAATGAACGCCCTGAACTGGCAGGACCTGGATGTGATCCTGATCAGCGGTGATACTTACATCGACAGCCCTTACAATGGCTGCGCATTGATCGGTCGGGTGCTGCTGAATGCCGGTTACCGCGTTGGTATCATCGCACAGCCCGACCCCGCCAACCCTGCTGACATTGCGCGATTGGGCGAACCACTGCTATTCTGGGGTGTCAGCGCCGGCGCAGTTGATTCGATGGTTGCCAATACCACCGCACTCAAAAAACCACGTAAACGCGATGACTTCACCCCCGGTGGCATCAACAACCGCCGGCCAGATCGAGCTACCATCGCATACACAAACCTGATTCGGCGTAATTTTAAAAACACCAGACCGATTGTTCTCGGAGGTATTGAGGCCAGTCTGCGACGTATCAGCCATTACGACTATTGGACCAATAAAATCCGTGGTTCGGTCCTGCTGGATGCCAAAGCTGATTATTTATTGTATGGCATGGCTGATCGCAGCATTCTCGAATTCGCAGCAGCGCTGAAGAATCAGGAACCTGTCACCGGAATTCGCGGACTCTGTTACATTATGTCTGAGCCGCCATCAAATGTCCTGGTGCTTCCTTCGCTCGAAGAAGTTCGCGCCAAATCCAGCGCATTCATTGAAGCATTTCGTATCTTTTATGAGAACTCCGATTCCATTCAGGGGAAACGGCTGGCACAGAAACAGGAAGCACGCTGGTTGATCCAAAACCCACCTGCTCAGACGCTGACGCGTGAGGAGATGGACGCTGTGTATGCGCTGCCTTTCACCCGGCAGCATCATCCTTTTTACGAAGCGCAGGGAAAAGCACCCGCCATGGAAACAATCCGCTTTTCGGTCGTAACCCATCGCAGCTGTTATGGTGAATGCAATTTCTGTGCGATAACCGTTCATGAAGGGCGAACTGTGCAATGGCGTTCCGAAAAATCCATTCTCGCTGAGATTGAAGCGCTGACGAAATTTCCTGATTTTAAGGGAATCATCCACGATTTAAGCGGCCCAACCGCCAACATGTACGGTTTCGAATGCCGTAAAAAACTGCAGAGCGGCGCCTGCAAAAACAAACGCTGCCTGTTTCCGCAACCCTGTTCCCAATTGACAATCGACCATTCCCCGCACTTCTCGCTGCTTTCCAAAGCACGCAAAATTCCAGGCGTGAAAAAAATTTTCATCGGCTCGGGCATTCGCTACGATATGATCCTGCACGATCCTGGTGCAGGGCAAGGTTACCTCAGAGAAGTGGTAGACCATCACGTTTCCGGACAACTCAAAGTTGCACCGGAACACGACAGCCCCAAGGTACTTAATCTGATGGGGAAACCGTCCAAAGACAGCCTACTGCGCTTCAAAAAGGACTTTGACCGCATGAGCGCAGCCGCTGGAAAAAAACAATTTCTCAGCTATTATTTCATTGCAGCCCATCCTGGATGTACAATTAAAGATATGATAGGGCTCAGGCGGTTCGTCGGGAAAGAACTGCACCTGCTCCCCGAACAAACTCAAATCTTCACCCCAACGCCTTCCACCTGGTCTTCGGTCATGTATGCGACCGAAACCGATCCGTTCAGTGGAGAACATATCTTCGTTGAAAAAGATCCAGTCAGGAAGCAAAAACAAAAAGATACCTTAACAGAGAAAAATGTTTAAACATGGAAAAATCACTGCTGATTTTTAACCGCTACGCCGATAAAGGGAAGCACAAAAATTCATATGGCAAGATCATGGATGCGATCAAACTGGCTGACATTCCGGTTGAAGCCACGATCTCTCAATATTCAGGCCATTCGATAGAGCTGGCGGAACGCGGCGTTAAAGACGGCTTTGAGAAAATCATCGCAGTTGGCGGTGACGGCAGCGTCAATGAAGTGGCAAACGGAATCATCCGCGCACAACAAAAAGGTTATGGCAATGCAGCGCTCGGAATCATCCCTAACGGACGCGGAAATGATTTTGGATACGCGGTTAAAATTCCGCAGGATTTGAATGGTTCGATTCAAATCCTCAAAAATGACCGTCGCCTCACCATTGATGTTGGAAAGGTGCAGTGGGATGAAAATGAGCGCTATTTTCTGAATGGTGGCGGAATGGGTTTTGACTCTGCTATCAACTTTTACGCCAGTAAGAGTCGGTTTTCAGGTTTTTCTTCCTATGGTATCGGGTTGATCAAGGCGGTTTTTCGTGATTTCCGGCAGGAGCAGGCACTGATAACCGCTCCCGGTTTCGCTTTTAATGAACCCGTTTTGTTTGTTGCATTCCTCAATGGCAAGCGTGAAGGCGGTGGATTTATCCTCGCACCTGATTTTGATATTCAGGATGGCTTGTTGAATGTCTGCATCGTTGGCAGAGGTTCCAGCCTGCCAAAGCTGCTGCCGCTGATCCCGCGTTTTCTTTCAGGAGAACTGGATCACCCTGAAATTGTTACAGTCAAAACGCCACGTCTGGAAGTCAACGTCAAAGGACAAGGATTTATTGGTCAGGTCGATGGAGAATGTATATTCACCGAAGAGACAAATTTGGTTGCGGAGATTGCCGCCGAAAAAATAGAGTTAATTACGGATTTTAAGATGAGGGAAAGTCATGGATAAGTTAAGAATTGGGATCATCGGTTGTGCGGGAATCAGCTGGAAACAGTTTATCCCGGCAATCGCGCTGGCAAAAAATGCTGAACCGGTTGCAATCTCCAGCCGCTCTGCAGAAAAGTGTTCCGATTTTTCTGCAAAATATAACATTCCCCTGGCGTTTGATTCTTATGAAGCACTGCTGGATGCAGACGAGATCGACGCGGTCTACATTCCACTGCCCAATGCATTGCACAAAGAATGGAGCATTAAGGCAGCCAACGCCGGCAAACACATCCTGTGTGAAAAACCTCTGGCTGTGACCGCTGAGGAATGCGTCGAAATGGGGAAAGCAGCAGAAGCGAATAATGTCCTGCTGATGGAAGCTTTCATGTATCGCTTTCATCCGGTCACTGCCAGGATCATCCGCGATGTTCAGGAGGGAATCCTCGGTGGACTCGAGACCGTTCAGGCTGTCCATTCGTTCCTGCTGACTGACGAAAACAATATCCGCTTGAGCAGGGAAATGCACGGCGGTTCACTGATGGACGTTGGTTGCTATTGCGTCAATGTAGTGCGCATGCTCTTGAATGAGGAACCAACCGCCGTATCCGCACTGGCGCATTACCATCCGCACGGTGTCGATGATCAGATGAACATCCTCGCCAAATTTGCCAGCGGACGCAGCGCCATCCTCAGCAGTGGACTCACTTCTTCCTATCCTTCCGGCTACACAGTCAGCGGTCGCAATGGGTATTACCACGCTCACTACGGATTCCATCTGGGCGTGTCAGCCGGCACCGTTACTTCAAATATCAATGGCATCAGTAACTCCATCAACGATCAGACCAACGAATACACCTGCATGATTGAGCATTTCGCGGATTGCGTTTTGAACGGGACGCCGCTGCGATATGATTATCATGATGCCGCCAAGAATATGGCATTCATCAACGCCGCACTGAAATCAGCGAAACGCAACGGCGAGTGGGTCACGATCTGACTTAACTGGAGATGTAAAAAATGCACAACAATTGTTGTGCATTTTTTATTTTGGGAGTCTTTACGTTTTTTGTTCCAGACAGCGATTATAAAATAGTTCAATTTTGGTTTGCACCCGTTCAAATTCCGCCCGTTCCTGGATGATCTTGCGGTTCATCTCCGCTGCATCCCTTCTCAGCTGCGGATTCATCAGCGCATTGATAATCGCGGATGCAAGCAGTTCTGGGTCATTCGGATCCACCAGAATGCCATTTACACCGGGAACGATCCACTCCCGAATCGATTCAATATCGCCCGCAATCGGGAAACAACCGATGGTCATCGCTTCCAACAGCGAGTTGGGAGTGCCATCATGTTCGCTGACGCTGACGGAAACATCCGCTACATGGAACAGCCCCCACAGCGAATCCTGCGGAACAGTCGGCAGCAAAACCGTATTGCGCCGGATCTGCAGCTCATCCAGCCAGGCTTCTGCCTCAGGTTGTCCCTGCATCGAACAGCAGACGAATAAAGTGCTGGGGAGTTGACGCACAACGATCGGAATGCTGCGGAAAAAGGTGTCATTGCGCACCGAGCCCGGGCGAAACCCCCGCGGGTTGATCACCAGGTTTTCCATCCGTGGCAAACGTTGCCAGTAATCACTGTATTTTTCAGCGGTCAGGCGCACGCGTCCGCTGTTGATGCCCCCGCTGCCCGGTGCGACCAGCGTTGGCTTGTTATCAGGAAAGCCCCACGAATGCCCCAACCGGATATCACGAGCTGTATCAGCAGCCAATCCCGATGCCATTTCCAGCGTCCGGCGCGTCAACGATTTCATCTCACGCGAACCACCGGCATGAAGCGTGATATCGTTGCCCCAGACCGACACGGCAAAAGGCACTTTCATCCGACAAAATGAGAGCGTCATCCCTTCGAACGGGATGCGTAGCGCATGAACCAGATCCGGTTTGGTCTGTTCAATAATCTTTTGCAGCTGCAAACCATAAACCGGAAGAGAAATCGGTCCCAGCCGATAACGCATCCGCAGTAGCAAGCCGCGAAACTGCCTCAATATCCTGCCGCCAGCGCGTTCAGCGTTGCTGTGCGTACCTGCCGGTTGACTGCCCTTACTGCGGGCAAAGCCGGAAAAAGCAATCGGCAAAATATGAAATACATCCGCCTGCAGCGGTTTTTTACAGGGATAACTGGAGACCAGAATCACCTCATGACCTAATTCTTTGACGGCTTTCAACCAGTTCAAAGTGATTGGGCTGCGCCCGTCCGCTAAGATTAACAATCTCATGTTGAGTTTGGTCCGCTGACGAATTCAATCGCGTTCAGGAATACCTGCGCCATCGTCTCAAGGTTGATCTCATCGCGGATGATTTTGTAAGAATGCTCCCCCATCACTTGCAATTGTGTTGAATCTGACAGCATTTCCCGCATCGCCTGGATCAACCCGTCCTGATCACCGGCAGCGATGATCCGACCATTGCCAGACCGCACCAGATCAGCCTGGGTACCGTCAGCTTCACCTGCGATCACAGGCAGACCCGCTGCCATTGCTTCCTGCAGCGCCAGCCCGCCTGTTCCAGGCAGGACAAAAAGATCCGCCCCCAGAAACTTTTCGAGCAAATGTTCATCATAGAGCGGTCCAAAAAACCGGGTTTGAGGGTAAATTTGGGCAGCAAGCTTATTCAATTCGGGACGCGCCGGACCATCCCCAACGATCCATAATTTTGGTTGAAATTCATCTTTAAGCGCTGCGCAGGCACGGATCAGCAGGTCCAGCCGTTTCCGCTGCTGCAGTCTGCCAACCGAAAGAATCACCGGATGAAACGGATCTCTCAACGGGCGGTTTGGCGGCAGTTCATCCTGCGGTTTTCTCGCTGCTGCATTGTAAGCCACAAAAATCCGTTCGGCTGGAATACCGAATTTTTGAAAGGATTTTCTGCCGGCTTCGCTGTATGTGATAATGGCGTCAAAAGAGCGGTAGAAATTGCGCTTGAATGGGAAATTGGAACTGCCGGAACCAAGTCCCCAGCCAATTACCGGTTTGTTCTGACGATGCATTGTCCGGATTGCTGAAGGGGTCGATAAATAGCGGCTGTTCGCTTCGATAATCAGCACATCGGGATTCCAGGTTTCGATCCATTTCTGAATGTCGCGTTGGATACAAAAATATCCCTTGCCAACGCCCAAATGCAGGTTTTGCGCATACCAGCGTTGTGCGATTTGTGGCGCTTTATCCGAATCGATCATCTCATCCGGACGAGGATCGCCCGCATACACTGAAAGCTGCCCATCGACTGCTGCAGCGATTGTATCGAACAGCGGGATTCGATAGCCTGCTAAAACACGTTGAACAATGCCGAGTTTCATGCGAATACCGTCACCATCGAGCCATTCTCACCCTTTTCAACTTCAATCCGTTGAGGGAAGGCATCTTTCAGTTCTTCGAGGTGTGTAATTACCAGAATCATCTCATAATCGTTCTGAACCTCCGTAATCGCCTCAATCAGCCGTTGTCGCCCTTCGGCGTCCTGGCTCCCGAAGCCTTCGTCAATCACCAGTAACTGCATGCGCGCGCCAGAGCGTTTGGCAAGCATATTCGCCAATGCCAGCCGGATTGCGAAATTTACACGGAACATCTCTCCGCCTGAAAACATTTCGTATGGGCGTGTTCCGTTTTCATCGTTGATCAGGATTTCCAGCGTTTCTTTCAAATCTTCACGTGTTTTCAGCGGTGCCTGTGTCCGGATATTGACCGACATTCTGCCATCGGTCAACCTGCTGAGCATCAGGTTGGCGTGCTCTTCAATTTCCGGCAGCGCTGCTTCAATCAACAGAGCCGGGATTCCATTTTTGGAAAAAGCCTGCTCCAGCGTTCTCCACTGACTAATAAGCTGCTTTGAACCGCTGATTTTGTTCTGCAGCTCCTTTTTCTCTTTTCGTAATGTGTCCAACACCTCATAACGTTGCACCGCGTTGTTGTGCACGTTGCGCACCCTGTCCAGTTGTTTCGAGGTTTCGAGCAGCTCAGCCTGTAACCCATTCACGTCAGGGAGCCCCTGTGATTCTTCCTGGTAGCGTCTTTTCGCAACCTCAACCTGTTCCCCAAGTTCGGCAACTTCCTGTTCAGCCGCTGAAATATTTGCATTGAGGTTAGCCATCGAAATTTCCAGCTGCTTCAGCGTTGCTTTTGCCTGAATGAGCTCATTCTGTTGCATTTCTGCAGCTGAGAGTTCCTTCTCTTTACGGCTGCTGACTGCATGAAATTCGTGGTCATAATTCAAAGCTTTCAGCGTTGTTTCAAGCTCAGCAACCCGTTGCCGCTCTTCTGTGCCATAAGACTGGCCATCCAATGCGGATAGAATTTCCAGCAGCCGAGCGCGAGCCTCTGCTTCCCGTTCTTTCCTGATTTCCACCTGTTCAATGTAGCCGCGCAAAGATTCTGCCTGCCTAACTGTCTGCTGAAAGGCTTTTTCATCCGCAGCAATGCTGGCTTGTTGTTTTTCGAGTCTGCTCTGCTCCGCACGTTCGCCTGCCAGCGATGTGTCTGTTTCCTGCAGCGACCGCGTCAAACCGGTTTTATCCTGTTCCAGTTGAGCAAGATACTGCTCACTGTGAACCGCATCCAGTTCCCGTCCACAAAACGGGCAGGGCGTTCCAACGCCCGCTGCCGATAAATCCTCAATCTTATGTTGAATATCATCCAGCCGCATCCCGAATGCTTCTCTGTTCCCGCTAAGACGTGAGATCGCTTGAAGGGAAGCATTCATTCTGATATTGATAGCTTCTTTTTGTGCGATGTTCTTTTCCAACGCCTGTTGTCTTTCAGTAATCAGCACAAGATCGCGTGACCGTTCCTCATACCGAACAGAAAATTGCTCAATCTCCTTTAGCTCGCGCTGAAGACTGTCCCGGTCCGCTTCCAACCTGCTGGTCATCTTCTGAATCTCGCTCTCCAACGATGTTTTTTCACGCTCCAGTTTGTTGAACTGCAGCGCTCGTTGGGCGAGCTCTTCATTGACCTTCTTCACATCCAAATAGGCCTGGTACTGCTGCATCACTTCAGTTTCCTTTGAAAGCAGCCCATTAATCTTGTCAGCTCTTGTCAGGTATTCCTGTTTCCGGGCTTGATCAGCCCGAAGATCGGCTTGCCGTTTTTCAAGCGTTTTTTGCAGAAATTGAAGCCCATCCAATTGCCCTTTCAAACGCTCCTGCAACAGCCTTGCTTCTGTTAAGCTTTTATTTTTGAGTTGGAACGACTCATTCATTGCATCGAGATCCGCTTTGGCTTTTTCCATTTCAAGCCGCCGCGGCAGTTCCTCATTTAATTCGTTTTCAATATCATCGTCCCGCAGTTCAGCAGCACGGAGTACGATTGACTCATTTTTCGATCGTTCAGCGGCAATCTCTTTATAACGATCCCAGACTTCCAGTTCAAGGATATTGCTGAGGATTTTCTTTCGGTTTGCTGGCGATTGATTAGTAAACAAATCCGCTTTGCCCTGCAGAAAGAAAGAGACATTGATGAAAGTGTCGTAATCCAGGTGCAGTGTGCGGGCGATCTGTCTGTTGGTTCCAGTGAGCGTGTTTTCGGTTAAAATACGCCATTCCTCAGTCTCATCTGACCAGACAAAGAAATCGACGCGACCCGTCTTGCCGCGTTCAAGCACCCGGATAATTCGATAGACTTCCGATTCATATTCAAATTCGAAAATTACCTCAGCGAGATTGTTCCCACTGCTGGAGTTAATCAGACTGTAATCGGTACTGCGCGCCTTGCCAAACAGCGCCCAGGTCATGGCATCCAATAAGGACGATTTGCCCGAACCGTTTTCCCCTGAAATACAGGCTACGCGAATATCGCTGAAATCAATATCAGCGGGCTCACTGTATGATAAAAATCCGCGTATCTTCAGCCGACGGGGAATCATGCCAGCTAATCTCCATGATTATGTGAAGATGCACCCGGTGAGCTATCCTCATCAGAAGCTTCTTCAACTTTACTGACCAGAACTTTATCGATGCGGAGGTTATCCATATCCACCACTTCGAACCGGTAGCCATTTTTCTCAAATGAATCACCGACATTCGGGATGAAACCGAACTGACTGAGGATATATCCACCCAACGTTTGGAAGCCAATGCGATCTTCGTCTTCCAATTCCTTGATCTCCAGCGTAAGTTTTGTTTCATCAATGTCCAGCTGACCGTCCAGCAGATAGCTGCCATCCGCGCGTTGAACGATCGGATTTTCGACTAAGCCAATTGAATTTGGCACGTCGCCGACCAGCGTCTCCATGATATCCATCAAGGTTACCATGCCGGAAAACCCGCCATATTCATCCAGCACAATAGCCACCTGTGTGCCGGCGTCCCGCAAAATATCCACCACCGAAAGCGCAGATTTGCTCTCAGGGATAAACAGCGGTTTGTCAGCAATGGCCATCAGATCGATGTCTTTTCCGCGGATAAATTCATCCAGCAGTTTTTTGGAAGAGACGATCCCAATCACGTTATCGGTATGGCCTTGAACCAGCGGATAGAAAAGGTTGTCGGATACCATGATTTCCGAAAGATTCTCGTCAACCGGCTCATCAACGTCCAGCCAGGGCACCTCAATGCGCGGCGTCATCAGCGCGTCCACGGTACGATCGCTCATGCGGAAGACGCTCTCGACGATATCCTGCTCGGTCTCCTCAAAAACACCAACCTGTTTCCCCTGCTCAATCATCACTTTTACTTCTTCTTCAGAGACGGAATGATCAGCAGTCTCTTTGACATCAATCAGTTTCAGAATTAATTCAGTAGAAAAACTCAGGAATTTAACCAGCGGCATCGTGATTATGGAAAGCACCCTCATGAGACCGCTCATGCACATCGCGATCTTCTCGGGTTCAGCAATCGCCAGACGCTTCGGCACCAACTCACCGATCACCAGGCTGAAATAGGTGATCACCAGAGAAACCAGAATCACTGCAAAATTGTCCGCAGCGGATGCTAACCAGGGTACTTTTCGCATCAGATTCGCCACCGGATCAGAAAACAGCGTCGCACCATACGCACCGGCGATGATACTGATCAGGGAAATGACAATTTGGATGGTTGAGAAAAATGCATTGGGGTTGTCCACCAACTCCAGTGTGGATCTCGCTTTCGCATTTCCATTTTCCGCTTCACTCTGCAGCCGCGTTCTACGAACAGACACAACCGCCATTTCTGTCATCGAAAAAATTCCATTGACAACAATCAGCAACAACAACAGCATTACGTTTTTTAATGTTTCCATGACACCTTACTTACTATGCGAAACGTCAACTCTCCTGCGGACTGATCCCTTCAGCCTCGCTGAAAATGGTTTGGGCTGCTGCCTGAAGCGCAGCAATTTCACTTTCCTCAGTACTTTTAGACAACAGATAAGCTTCCAACAGATCCTGATGGGTCATACTGCTGATCCCTGAATCCAGGTTCAATCGTATCCGTGATTTCATCTGTCGGTTTTTGACCAGTTTAAAATCAAAAGCGCCTGCCACCTCACTACGCAGCTTGCGCTCGTCAAAGGCATATTCCCAGGCCTCGGGATACGACACCTGCAGCGAGATCATCGCATCGGTAATATCTTCCGCCGGGGGCAAGGCAGCCATCACTTCATTTTGAAACTGCTCCTCAGAGGTGATGGTCACTTTGATGTTGTACATTGGTCTGGTAGCCAACGGCACAAAACGATAACTGGTTCCTTCGCGTGCGATGTCCGCCAGGATAAACCCCTTTGTTTCTTCCGATTCCCCATAATTTACTCGTTCAATCGAACCGGGATAGATTACCGGCGGCTTTTGGCCTTCATTAAGATCCTGAAATTTGTGAATATGCCCAAGCGCAGTGTACGCGATGCGCGAGTCTTTCACCAGAGACAGCGGCAGCGTCACTTCTTTACCCAGCATCACCACCTGATCTGAGGAGAAAACAGCACCCTGAACCGAATAATGAGCCATCAGAATCAAAGGCAGCGTTGGATCCGCCTGAGACAACAGCTCATCCATCTTTGAGATAATCTGCTCTTCCAGGCTGAAGATTGGGCTGGTACCGCTTTCCTCACCGGTCTGGATCGTTTGATCCCGCGCAACCATTCGCGATCGCGAAATCCACGGAAAAGTCAGCACCTGCACAGGTACACCATGCAGTTCTTCCGGTGTCCAGATTTTGGGAACGCGTGCAAGATGCAGGTAAGGAATCCGCAGCGTACCATATTCCTGTAACGCTGAAGCTTTGCCGCCGGCGATGGAGGTGTCATGATTCCCGGCAATCATCAAAGTAGGGATTCTGGCATCCGAGAGGCGCATCATCCGCTTTCCCCATTCCCGCTGGTAAGTGGGAACAGGCGTCGCGTCACGATATGCATCCCCGGCAAACAACACCAGATCAACTTTTTCCGATATGGCAGCATCCACAATTGAGTCCAACGCCTTGAGAAAGTCGAGCGTCCGGTAGGAAAACCCACTTTGTGGATCGCGCCTGCCACCCTGGATCATATCAATATGCGCATCGGAAAAATGGAGAACTCTCACACCCATGATCTAAATTCCCAGCTCCGCTTTCAGTGCCTCACAGGGGATGAAGCCCGGGTGCACATTCAAGCAGTTGTTGACGTCTTCTTCGACCAGTTTGAATGATCCCAATGCCTGATTGGCTTTCGCCCGCCAATAATAGGACTCTTCCAAAAATGGCTCATTGGTGCTGGCGATCGCGATATCAGCCAGATTGATCAGATCCTGATAGCGCCCGCTGTAATAATAAGCATAATAGGGTCCGGTTTGATACCAGATAATGCGGTAAGGACGGATGGCCTGCTCCAGTTCGGCATAAAACTGATATGCCATATCATAAGACTGAGCAGCGCCGTAGAAATCGTTCAAATCAACCTGAGCTGATCCGCGATTGAAATATGCATAAAAATAACTTTCCGCGTCTTTGGCTGAAGCAACCTGTTCATCCGCCATTTTGAATGCGTTTTCCTTCGTCCATTGTTCGTTGGTGTATGGGCCAAGAATTGAATACAGTTCGGCTTCTCTGTCGCCCGGATAGACAACCATAAACTCATAGTTAAATGATCGCCACTCCAAATCGATTTTCTCATATTTTATCCTGAAATTGGCTTGATAATAGCTGTCCTGCACAATCCATTCCTGCGAAGCGTCATCGTAACCGGTCATCAGGTTGTAATGTCCCATCCAACTGAGGTTACCGTTCACTTCCTGCATGAAAGCCCCTTTTTCAATCAATACCGGAAAACCGGAGACAATCAGGCGCTTCAGCAACGTCGGAGTTCCGCCTCTGCGGACAATCGAGCGCAGTCCGGTGTTTTGAGAGACGAACTGTTCCATCTCGTAAAACATCACGTTCTTGTCCTTGTCCATCGGCTTCAGCCATTTGCCAGCTTTGATCCGATCGCCATCCCAGCCCCAATACGTGAGCGCCATCGAAAGATTGGTGGGCGCGCAATAGTTCCAGACCCCGTGCTGATCCTCGTACTTGACCCCTGTCAGGTTAAATGTGGGCGGCAGAGGTACCATCGTTTCGGTCGGCAGGGGCGTGACAGTCGCAGTTGGCATGATCGTCGCTGTACTGGCAGCCACCACCGTAGTCAGATCCATCGTTGGCACCACGGGTTCTGTCGGCTCAACCGGCATAATCACCAGCGTTTCTGCGGGTGCGGGCAGGGTAACTGTTTCCTGTGCACCTCCCACGGGAACAAAAACTTCCTTCCCCGGCGGATTCGAAAGATAATACAACCTGTTTTTCAGCTTCTCAACCTGGAATGACAGGCGCGAACGAACGGGCGTGAACAAACCGATCGAAAGGATCAATACGATCGTTACGACGGCCATCAAAATCGGGAGCTTATCCCTGTCAAATTTCATAAATGTAAATCGGTGATCAGGAAAGGATTTCTGTTACTGTCAACGCTACTCTTCATCCTCGTCCAGCCGAATTTCAAGTTTCACCTGTTCTGGTTTCACTCTGACCCAGAGGACGATCTTGTCCCCTTCTTCAGTTTCCAGCGCCCGGGCAGCAACAATCGGAATTTCCTGTTCCAGGCCGATTGGATTGCGGTAGCGGAGATACATCGTGTCCTGTTGACTCCAGGTGCGGTTGCAGCGGTCGATCAGTTCCTGGCCATTCGCCGTCCGCAGATTGGTCATCACCACTTCAAAACTGGCTGGTGCTTCAACTATCGCAGCAGCCCATTCCGAATTGATCGCTTCAAAAGTCGGCGTCGGACCTTCGATGATCGTAATTTTATTGTCCATATTGATATCTTACCATACTGTTTGTTTGCTGAAATTGATCGCTTGGGATTCATGATCTAAAGATCTTTTACCCCTGCGATGCCATGACGAAAATGAAACCGAATTACCGGAAGAAAAACCCTCCGTTCGTTCAAACAGAGGGTTTCTTTCAAGTAACGAATTTATCGGATTATTCATCCATATCAGTTCCACTAGAACTTTGTTTTCGCTGACGGAAGATAATCCTGCCGCGTGTCAAGTCGTAGGGAGATAATTCAACCCGGACGCGGTCACCGAGCAGAATCCGGATATAAAACTTCCGCATCTTGCCGGAGAGATACGCTAACAGTTCATGCCCATTATCCAGTCGTACCCGGAATTGCGTCCCAGGCAGGGCTTCGATGATTGTGCCGTCAACAGTAATCTTTTCTTCTTTTGCCATTTATTCCTTCAAAGGAAACGGACTAATCCGTTCTCCCCGTGCTTCGTCTCTTTAACCGACGCATTGATTTCTTGCGCTCAACCCGTTTGGTCTCGCTTTTGGATACGAACCATCGTTTGCGTCGAACCGTGCTCAGGACACCACTCTTAACTACCTTCTTGCGAAAGCGCTTCAGCAGTTGATCCTGTGTTTCATTTTGTCGTAATACAACACTTGCCATTTTTCTCTCACCCCCTCTCATCACCGGGGACTTCGGCTGAATTTATAACTTCATCCGAGCTTTTTGCATCATTTAGGATTTGCGTCCAAAAACGATCGCATAACCAGAAAGATTATACCGTCCAGCCCGTCCCTTGTCAAATTTGGGCAGGAATTAGGTTGAATACACATTGGATTCACCTCCACAGGCGTGGGGAAATCTTATACGGGCGCGCCCTGAAAATATCAACGCTCAGTCATCCGTAAAAACGAATGACGTTGTCCTGTACCAGCCGGAAAAGGACAAGAATAATGATTGATCAGCGCTTCCTGGACGCAAGGACGTATGCAATGTACTGGTTCAGGCTTACCCCTTGTGTTTTCGCCTCTAAAGATAAATCGCGGTGCAGATTCTTGGGAATACGGACGTTGAGCTTGCCGCTGAATTCTCTTTCCTTGAGTATTTTGTCTAATGATCGGTATTCGCTGGCTTTGCCTGCTGCCATATCTGCATCATATTCGTCTAATATTTTCTGTTCCTCTGCGGTTGGCTCTATGACTGGCACGCCTGCCAGCTTTTCTAGTAATCTCTCTGCTTCATTCATGGTATTGCTCCTATCATTTGTAAATGTCTGTTCTTGTGCCTATTTTGATTATTCGGATGACGTTTGCTTCTTTGTCAATCGCGAAAATTGCCCGATAATGAAATATTTTATACCTGAATTGATTTTTCTCGTTTCCATACTTCTGGATATCTCCCTCACCGTTCAAAATACCTTCAAACATTCTTTCGAATCTTTGTTGAACGTTTGCGGGGCATTTGGAAAAATACTTCTGGGCCTGTTTGCTAAGTTCTATTTTCATTATCCTATTCCTTATAAACTGATTATACTATATACGGTACCAATTGCAGAGGCATTTCAATGACTAAAACAGAAATCTGCCCACAAAAGAAACAGGAGGACTTCCTGATATCCAACACGGATATCTGTATCATTGGCGGGGGTGCTGGAGGAGGCAAGACGCTCGGGATTTTTTAGACCCTCTACGCTATAAAAAAGTGAAACAGGGATGGTCCCCCAAAGCTATTGGCGAAAGGTTGATAATCGATTATCCTCAGGACATGTCCATGCAGATTTCACACGAAGCGATTTACCAGTACATTTATGTCTTGCCACGTGGAGCTTTGAAACAAACCTTGATTGAAGGATTGTGACAGGAACGCAAGTATCGTAGAGTGCAAAAAATGGGGCAGCACGAGGAAACACGAGGGAAAATCAGCGGTATGCTGTCTATCGAAGAACGACCAGCGGAAGTAGAAGACAGAAGTGTCCCTGGTCATTGGGAAGGCGATCTCATACTGGGCAAGTACAAACGCAGTGCGCTTGGCACTCTGGTGGAGAGAACAACACGATATACTATTTTAGTGCCATTGGGAGAGAAGAAGGGCGCTGAAAGCGTTCGTATTGCCTATGCTGAAGCCTTCAAGGACGTGCCTGAAGCTTTGAAAAGGAGTCTGACCTATGATCAACGGAAAGAAATGAGCCAGCATGAGAAGTTCACCATTGACAGTGGCATCCAGGTTTAATTTGCACATCCATCTTCACCCTGGGAACGTGGCACAAATGAAAATACCAATGGATGAGTCAGACAATATTTTCCCAAGGGAACAGATTTTAGCCAGATTACCGATGAAAGGATCAAAGAAGTACAGGATTTATTGGATGACCGCCCGAGAGCGGTATTAAACTATTACAAACCTGATGAAGTGTTTAATAACCTTGTTGCACTAAAACTTTGAGACCACCTCATTAATACAATTAAAGAGCATGATTGACTGTTTGCTTGGAGAAAAATGAACAAAGATTTCATACAACGTTATTCAGAAATAATAGAAAGCAGAATTGGATTGAATCATTCTACTTATGAGAGTTTAAACTCTTTTTATTCAGAATTATCTGATCTAATACTCAAATCATCAGAAGAAGATATGATCCTATCTGTGAACATCTTACTTGATTGTATGAATCGAATCAGCAGCATCTTCCCGGATATAAGTGATTCTAAACCATTATCCTCAATATTATCCACACTACTGCAACTAAATAAACCTTCTGTTTTAGCAGTGTTAAGTAACGATATAGTTCTTAAAACGTTTAAGAAAAAAAACATGGGGTTTGCAGAGAACTATAATAATAGCAGTAACCTCTATAGAGGATTTGCAAATTTAATTATATATAACAGACGGATAAATGATTATCAGAAAATCGATTTTATTCTATCACTAATACCAAGGACAAACTTACCATTTATTCTTCTGGAATTCTTGAAAGAGAACAAGTCAAAAATACCAAAAAATAAAAATCTCTATCAAATACTGAGAATACATATAAATACTGTATCAGACCCAGACACTCATGCCAAACTGGAATTAATGTTAGAATGGGCGACTAAAACTCCAACTGAAATAAAAACAGATAGCAAGAGAATTATAAGTGAGCAATTAGCAGTTCTTGAAAAAGTTTCACTTTTTAAAACTCCAGAGACATTTTTCTTTCAAGCTAATAAAATAATTGGTCGTAATTTTCAATTGATGGAAACAATATGCAAGTATATATATATAAGGTATGCTCCAGATACGTTGAATAAAGACCAATCCTTATCTGTTTTTCTGGCAATACGAAAAATAATTCTCTCTCTTCAGAAGAACAGAAAGATATATGAATTTATTACAACATTTCCCGACATCATCGTTTATGCGTTAAAAAAATATAACCCTCTTGATTATTCGCAAGAAGATTATCTCACTAGCGAAACCCCAGTAAATTATCAATTTAAATTTCTCAGTTTAGCCATTGATAATAATAATTCACAGCTTCTTGATAGTTATTTACACTCTCTCTCACAAAATAAGTTTGTTCTGACTTTGGACAGCACTTATAAATTAATTGCCTTTGAATATTTGGCCTATGGAAAAATTATTAATGAATCGATGATGAATATTATAAAAAAATGGATAGACTATCTCGATCCCATTTATAGGAAAGAGTTTATTTTTTTTATTGAACCTAATGAGATTCAATTAGAAAAATGTCTATCTTATATATCCGCTTTTCAAATAATGGAAGGAGACTACTTGGAAAGGCGGGACGATGAGAGTATATTTATTCAAACTGTAAATGAATATTGGCAATTAATGCGTAAGAAACCAGATCATCTACTGTTGATTTTAGATGCCTTATTTAAGAAAGTTGATGTTTACAAGAAAAAGATTACATCAAAATATGAATCATCAATCCATTACATATCGTCTTTTGAGATGGAGATTAGAGATACAAGTATCCGTATCCTTTCGGTACTTTTTGAAAATTTTGATTGTAGAACAATATGTAAAATGATTTTTTCGAATTTAGTGTTATCTGCAAATATTTCAGATTTATTTGCAGAAAATGAGATCACCTATCAAAACAGTATGCCTTGGGAATTCGAAGTCATGCTAGAAAAAAAATATGTAGAAAAACAGTTTCTTGATGATGAGAGTTTTCTGGAATTTGGCAAGCTTCTGACCAATATGCAAGATAGAGATCTTACTATATATGAGGTAGTAGATAGGCTTTTATTTGTTCCCGATAATCTAAATATCAATATTTTGAGGATTCGATTGTCTTTATTAAACATTTGGAATTCAAAGGATCATCGATGTGTTTCCAACAAAAGCAAATCATTACTAATATACAAGATACTTCAAAACCAATCTTCTGGTAAATGGCGATTTTTATCTGGCAACTTTTACAATTGCATTCTATATTCAATTTTATCAATTTTTCCCACTGATCCGCATCTTGCTTCAGAGTTAGTCAGTGATGTTTTACCATTAATAGAGAACAAAAAGCGAGCACTCGACTCTTTTTTTACTCTCATGGATATTTCTGATTTTATAGCTTTCGTTATGTCCAACGAGCTATTGTTAAATATATTAATTTCTACAATAAAGGGATATCAGACGTTTCAACAAACTGTTTACAAACTGATTCAGAAGGAATCGTATTTCTACATAGATAGTATTATTTCTTATGCTATTGAGGATTCTGCTGTTTCGGAGGAAGATATCTGTACCATACTTATAAAAACAATCAACAAACTTTGGAAAGAAAACGTTTTAACCCAAGACAATCTTAGTTATCTTCATTCGTTATCGGGAAAATTATCTAGCACTATTTTCAGAGATAAACTTAAAAATTCATTAGATATATATACCGAAAGGATAAATTAATTCATGTTATCAACTGCTATAAAAAGGATCAGCAATGAGTTTCTCGAAGAAGCAAAGCAATCTCCAAATTTATTTGCCGATATGGCCTCTATGGAAACTTACTTGGCTGAGAGTTATGGCGAAAGGATCTTGATAGAATTGTTGCAAAATGCTGATGACGCTGCTTCAAAAAATGTATCACTGTTGATAACAGATGACACCATCTTCTTTGCTAATGATGGACGCCCATTTTCAGAGGAAGATATAATTTCTATTTGCCGATCCGGAGCAAGTAAGAAAAAACGTGGGGAAGAAATCGGGTTCAGAGGAGTTGGATTCAAAAGCACAACAGCCCTATCAACACAAATAATTATTGCATCGAATGATGCCTTTTTTACGTTTTCAAAAAATAAATGTTCTGAAATTTTACAGACTGATTTATCAAAGGTGCCGACAGTCAGAATTCCTTTTAATTTAGATAAATCTGACCTAGAAATTGATATTGTCCGCAAAATAGATCAATTATATTCTAGTGGATTTACGACTGTTTTTATTTTTAAAAACTCTGAGATATCTATTATCGAACAAGAACTACGTTTGTTTGACGCAAATTATTTGTTATTTCTCCGAAATATTAAAACAGTAAATGTGGACATA
This sequence comes from Chloroflexota bacterium, assembly GCA_012799995.1. Classification (GTDB taxonomy): domain Bacteria; phylum Chloroflexota; class Anaerolineae; order Anaerolineales; family Anaerolineaceae; genus Flexilinea. Next base: position 21,436 of record JAAZKE010000005.1, read on the forward strand.
GAAAACAAAAAGAAATATTATTCAATAAAGCGGGAATCGGACAATAATGGGACTATTGCAACACTATCCTCCAACGATCAACTTGTTCAATGGTGGTTACCTTTTCTTCATGGGCGTCATTCCACTGCATTTAAAATAAATGAGAAAAACGAAGTAATCGCGTGTGGTTCCGGAGAATCTGTTTTTCATTGCTATCTACCTACACTAGAGTCCTGTCCATATCAATTAAAAATGAACGGAGATTTTTCAACCGACCCATCTCGTAAACATCTAATTATTGATGTAAACACCAGAAACACGCTTAAAACCATATCCGAAGACCTCCTTGAAATCGTTCAAATGATAATAAAAGGCGAAATTGCATATACAGAGATATTAACATTCCTAACAACAAGAAGTTCATTCTCCACAATTTCTTCCACATTCGCTGATCAATTCGAAAATGCTTTGCGTCAATCAGTTCAAATATTACTACACAGTCAACAGATCACAACAATAAATAAATATATGCTATTAGATTCGGAATTTTCAATAGAGGAAAAATTGTTTATTCGGAAATATTGCATGCATTTTACCTCTTCATCTGCAGTAATTACTGATTCTAAAATAGAAGGTTTCTTCGATTATTTTGGAACGCAATTCTATTCGCTTAATGACTATTTATATTTATTATTGGAAGAAGGGTTTGTAAAAAAATGTTCCATAAAGTTATTCGGGAAAATATTCGGGTATGTCATAAAAAGGATTAGAATGTCTACTATAGGAAGGAAAGATGGTTTTCTAATACAAGATGCATTTATAAAAACTACCGCTGAAAAAGTAATAATGGTTTCTGAGATTACACCACAAATAAAATTTTCCTCTGAAGTAATTGAGGCAATTTGTTCATATATTTCATCAGGTGATTGGGATTGGTTTTGTAAAACCAATAAAATTAAGAATGATTCTCTTTTTATAAACAACGTAGCAAAGGGTATTCCACCTGCGAAAACAAGAGAAAAGAAAGCTGCTATCGCATTTGTCTCTCGATGGCGTTCTGCTGAGCAGCAATGTATAGATGTTGAAGAGGCGCTTGGGAACACAGCAGTTTATGTTGGAAATAGAAACTTGGGATATGACATAGAAAGCAAAACAAAAGATGGAACTATGCGATATATTGAAGTAAAACTTATTCAACCTGGCTCAGGAAACTTTACGATGACAAACAATGAATATACATCAGCGCATAAATATGGCAAAAGTTATTTCATATATGCGATTACCCAATTAGATGATGGAATACGAGTCACACTTATCAATAATCCCATAGAATCTCTTTCTCTTGAGAAAAGAGTCAAACAGTGGGAATGGTATTGCAATTCCTTTACACGAGAAAACATGGACTTTCTCTATGAATAGTAATCTCTTCTTAACAAACTCATTGAAAAACCTGACTCAGTAAGTTTTAGTTATTTTTGCAAACTTGCTATCTTTTTAGAAAGTTGATTCTTCTATCTATTCATCCTGTCCAGAAAAACTGCCAATTGTAAAAAAGCAACCATTCAGTTTTATCAATGGGCAACTATCCTATATATTAGATTGGTTGGATGTGAATAATTGTTGGAGCATGGTATCGGTAACTTCTCTTGTGATTCATCCATATTAGAAAACAATAAGCAAGGATGGCGCTACGTTTCTGGTAGTGTCAAGTATTATTCGCACATATAGAAATCACTTGGTATTAACTCATCCAAATGTTGCATGCCCAAACACATTTTCTGCCCTCACACAGATTGCTCAATGTGCTCCAAGGCATATTCATCCCCAGCGTCGGTATATCTGATTCAGCTGACTTGATCTCCGGAACCATCTCCTCTACTGCACAGAAAAAATCAGATTAGCCTCCGTTATAAAATATTTGTCGTCTTCCGCTAAATTTTTACCGATTCTTCACATGAATAAAACATTTCCTTATCTTACTTTTTTTATAATGAATAAAAATGAAATATTTTACGTATATAGAAACGAACCTGTTTAAACGAAGTGAAACGACAGCAAAGGAAAAACAAATGAAATCTATCGGAAAACGGTCAACAATCTGGATGCTTATAATCCTTTTGATAATTACATCGCTGAGTGTAAGCTGCACACAAAAAAAATCTTCCAGCCCGCTTTCAGGCGATAAAGTGATCGAAGCGTCCAACGCAAAAGAAACGCTCAAAATCGTATCAGGGTCCGAAAACAAAATTCTGGAACCTATCCTTAATCAATTCAGCAAAGAGAAAAAAATCAACATCGTTATTGATTACAAAGGATCGTTGGATATCATGCGCCTGTTAGAGGCGGATGTGGTTGAATACGACGCAGTCTGGCCAGCTTCCAGCCTGTGGATTTCTGTAGGTGATTCTCGCCATCGGGTGAAGCACATGCAGTCAACATCGATTACCCCGATTGTTTTCGGAATCCGTCACAGCCTGGCAGAACAGCTCGGATTCATTGGGCGTGATGTCAAAGTCTCTGAGATCTTGCAGGCGATTGAGAAAAAACAATTGAAGTTCACCATGACCTCGGCAACGCAATCCAACTCCGGCGCCAGCGCTTATATCGGTTTTATTTATGCGCTGCTTGGCAACCCTGACATTATCACCTCAGAGGACCTGGACAACCCTGCACTGAAACAGGACCTGACGAATCTCCTGTCGGGTGTGGAACGATCATCCGGCAGTTCAGACTGGCTGAAAGATCTTTTCCTGGCTGGGAATTTCGACGCGATGGTCAATTATGAAGCACTGGTTATATCCGCAAACCAGACACTGGAAAAAGAAAAGCGCGAAACGCTTTATGCAATTTACCCGGTAGATGGTTTGATGATCGCTGATTCGCCGCTCGGTTTTATTTCTCAAAATGGCGTTAAAAACCGGGATGAGAAGAGCAAAGAAGAAAGTTTTCTGGAACTGCAAAAATACCTGATGAGCGACAAAGTGCAGGCAGAAATACAAAAGACTGGACGTCGGACCGGATACAGCGGTGTAGATGCTTCCAACAAGAATATATTCCGTGCGGATTGGGGAATCGATACAAACCGCATCCTCTCTACCATCAACATGCCCAAATCTGATGTGCTGCTCAAAGCCTTAAATGCCTATCAATCCGAATTCAAAAAACCCGGTTACAACGTTTACGTGCTTGACTTTTCTGGCAGCATGAGTGGGGATGGGCATGAGCAATTGATGGCTGCTCTTGAGCAGGTTATGAAGCGAGATCTTGCAGCCAAAAACTTCTTGCAGGCTTCTGATAACGAAATCAATCGTGTGATTCTGTTCAACGACAGCATCATCTTTGACAAGACCAGCAAAGGCAGTAAGGAATTCGAAGATGTTTTCGGCAAAATAAAGAAGGTCTTCCCCCAGAACGGGACAGCTCTCTACACAACAACGATTAAAGCATTGAACGATCTGAAGTCCGTTGATTTTTCACAATATTCACCGGCAATATTATTGCTCACGGATGGGAAAAACAATGGAATCGATAGTCTGAGAGACCTTAAAAGGTTTTATGAAGACAATGGTTTTTCCGTTCCGATTTTCTCAATTTTATTTGGAGATGCGGATGATCAGGAACTGGAACAGATCGCTGAGTTTTCAAAGGCGCGCGTTTTTGACGGACGGAAAGATTTAATCAACGCATTCAAATCGGTCCGCGGATATAACTGAGATGAACAATAACAGACAGACTATCTTTGCCACAATCTCCTCAGTGGCAGCTTTCATCGGGTTGAATTTCATTGTTGAGTGGCCAATTATCATAGCTGCGCTGCTCTCAATCGGTATTTTTGCCGGTGTTTATATGATCAGTAAGCCCAAACTGAAAATTGGGAATCTGGATCTGGACTCATTGAAAAATGGCACCGAGATTCGGTTTCTACTTCAAGAGGCAGAGCAGGATCTGATTTCAATTGGCGAAGTCAGCAAGAAAATTGACAATCCTGTCATAAAAACGAATGCCGAGTCGCTTTTCGATACCGGGGTGCGCATTCTGAATTACCTTTCTGAAAACCCTGATCAGATCTCAGCTGCCAGACGATTTTTTGGCTACTACCTCAATACCTCCCGTAATATTCTTGAAAAATATCTTACCGTACAAAAAGCCAAATTGAATTCGGCTGAAATCAATAATATAAAAGCAGCAACGGAAAAAACGATTCCAATGTTGAACATTGCTTTTGATCGTCAGTTCGAAAATCTGATGAAAAATGACATCCTTGATATTGAATCTGAAATCAAACTGCTTGAAACCAATTTAAAAATGGAAGGCATAGAAAAAACATGAACAAACGAAAATCATCGATAAGCAGAAAAAGCTCTATTTGGATCGGTCTTGTGATACTTCTCCTGGTGATTGGCGGAAGTTTTGCTTATCAATATTTTCAATCAGCCAACCAGCCTCCAATAGTTATTCGTGGCTATGTAGGGGGCGAAAAGATCAACTTTCTGGAAAATCCGAAGGTCAGGAAAATTCTGAAAGACCGATACAGGATTGAGGTCGATTCCAACAAAGCCGGATCATTGGACATGGTTCGCGCTAACCATACCGGTTATGATTTCCTCTTCCCCTCTAATCAGACTGCGCTGGAACTTTATATAAATACAATTGGACCAACCCATAAAGATGACATTATCTTCAACACCCCGATCGTGCTGTATACCCATAAACTGATCGCTGATGCGTTGATGAATGAAGGACTGGTAACAAAATCCGGCGAAGTTTTCCAAATCGACATGCTGAAACTGGTTAGTTATCTGAAAGAAGGAAAATCGTGGGCGGATGTAGGCATACCACAGCTATATGGTGCGATGACAGTCGATACAACTGACCCTGCAAAGTCAAATTCCGGGAACATGTTTGCCGGATTGGTAGCCAATCTGCTCAATAATGGTCAGGTTGTCACAGCTCCTCAGGTAGACAAGATCTTACCGGATTTGACAAATATATTCGTAAAACTCGGATATATGGAAACATCTTCTTCAGATCTGTTCAGCCAGTTCCTCAAGACCGGGGTTGGGGCAAAACCGATTATCGCCGGATACGAGAGCCAGCTGCTTGAATTTTCAAAGATGGAGCCCGCTGCCTGGGAGGAAGTCAAGGATGATTTTGTCATCCTTTACCCGGTACCAACAGTCTGGTCAACTCATATCCTGATCGCACTCAACGCTCAGGGAGAAACACTGATGGGGGCATTGAAAGACGCTGAGATTCAAAAGATCGCCTGGGAAGACCATGGCTTCAGAACAGGTGTGTATGGCTCTGGAAGCAGTTTAAAGACCTTTTCTGTGCCAGGATTGGCAGGAAATATCACACAAATCATTCAAATGCCCAGTTACCGCGTGATGGAAACGATTATTCAATCATTTGAATAATCGTTATTAATACTAAATTGGAGAAAACAATGGCACAGGAAATTAATTTGGCTGAATTAGCCGCCAGTAAAGCAAGATTCGAACCAGTCAAAGAAGAAAAAATGGAAATTCAACCGATTGCCCCGGATCGGGAATTTACCAATGATGAACTGGCAAAAATTGAGGAATTGAAGAACAACATCAACCTCCTCAACTCACAGGGACTGCTGATTTATGGTGTCGGTGCGCAACGAAAGATCACCGACTTCGCCGATTCAATTCTGAAAAAAGTTCAAGCGAAAGATGCCGGGAACGTCGGTGAGGTGATGACCGATCTTCTGGTTACAGTACAAAGCCTTGATATTGATTCGCTTTCAGAAAAAGAAACGATCTTTTCCAAGTTGCCCTTTATGAACAACCTCAAGCGATTCATGGCAAAATACCAGACCATTGAAGGACAAATTGACAAGATTGAGTTGTCACTTGACCAGTCTCGAAATATGCTGCTGAAAGATATTGGCATGTTCGATATGCTTTATCAGAAAAATGTCGAATACTTTCATGAGCTGGATTACCTGATTGTCGCAGGTGAAGAGAAAATCAAGGAAGCGCGTGAGGAAGTTCTGCCGAAGCTGACTGAAGAAGCCAGGCAAAAGAATGATCCCATGTCGATTCAGCTTGTGCATGACTTTGAAGACACAATTAACCGGTTTGAGAAAAAGGTGCATGACCTGAAACTGAGTAAAACAATCGCAATGCAGACTGCTCCTCAGATTCGCCTGATCCAGAACAATGATAAGGCGCTGGTCGATAAGATTCAAACCGCGATCCTCAATACAATTCCTCTCTGGAAGAACCAGATTGTGATTGCGCTGGGGCTTCAGAATCAGGATGATGTGCTCAAAATGCAGCGGAAAATCAATCAGACTACGAATGACCTGCTCTTGAAGAACGCTGAAATGCTGAAACAGAATACCATTGAAGTTGCAAAAGAAAGTGAAAAAGGAATCGTCGAGCTGGATACGCTCAAAAAAGTCAATACCGATTTAATTGAGACAATTGAAGAAACAATGAAAATTCATAAAGAAGGACGTGCAGCAAGACAAAACGCAGAACTTGAATTGGCAGCAATCGAGAGCCGATTGAAAGATACACTATTACAAACCGGAAAATAACGGATGTTGAAAAGGCAGGGCTGAAAAATATTTTTCAGCCCTGCCTTTTCGGTTAATTGTATATATCGCCCTTTGCTTATTCAATCAGGGACGTCTCCCATGCATGAGGCAAATATTTGAGTTTCAAGGATTATCCCAAGGCGACATCCATTCCCATCATCAGCGCCAGACCGAACAGCAACGCCAGCGTCGGCATATCTGATCCATCTGACTCAGCCTCTGGAATCAGCTCTTCAGATACCACAAACATCATCGCGCCAGCTGCGAACGACAGCGCATAAGGCAGGATCGGCTGAATGAAGATAACCGCCGCTGCTCCTAACAACGCCCCTATTGGCTCAACCAACCCGGAAAACTGCCCCCAGAAAAACGCTTTACCGCGAGAAAATCCTTCCGCTCGCAGTGGTGCAGACACCGCCAGTCCTTCGGGAAAATTTTGTAATCCCATTCCAATGGCAATTGACAATGCCGTGGCTACATAATGGGGATCATTTAAGACGCCGGCAGCACCGAATGCAACACCAACCGCCAATCCTTCAGGGATGTTATGCAGCGTGATCGCCAGCACCAGCAGGAAATTTCGGCTCAAACCGGTTTTGATCCCTTCCGGGTCTTTCTCGCCAATGTGCAAATGAGGAAGATATTTATCAATCAGCCAAAGAAAAATTCCACCCAGCAGGAACCCGCTAACGGCAGGAATCCAGGGCTCAGTGTTCCCCATCTCCGCAGTTGATTCAATCGCGGGAACCAACAGAGAGAAAAAGCTGGCAGCAATCATGATACCAGCTGAAAATCCAAGCATATTATTCAATGACTTTTTTGGAATTTCACGGGAAAGAAATACACCGGCAGCGCCCAGCGCCGTCATCCCATAGGTAAAAAGGCCTGCAAGCAATGCCTGTACCATAGGGGGAAATTGCATTATAAAATCGATCATTTTGATTTCCTTTCAAGTAATTTTTTCAGAGAAGATACCAATCATCAGAAATTGTGCTGTCTGTGGCATTTCGTCAACAGGAATGCAGCTTTTTAAGTCAAACCCCTCCTGTTGAAGAAGCAGACAGTCGCGCGCAAAAAGAGCTGTATCGCGGTAAATCCCAACCAGGATTTCTGGATGAGCTGTACAGAGTGTCTGTAAAACCCCTTTTCGGATGGGTGTAATGGCTGAATCATATAAAACCAGCTTATGAGGTCTGCCAAGTGCCAGAATGGATTCAGAGAACTCCCCAAGAATCAAAGACACGCTTTCAGCCTCATCCAGGTTTAGCAGGAAGTCATCCAGGTAAGCATCTTCCCGATCAAGCACAACCACTTCTTTGCTGAAAGAACTCAACCATTTCGTCCAGAATCCAGTTCCCGCAGGAACCACCACAACGCTGTTCTCCTGTAAGGGGGACAGTTGTCCCTTGAGTGCCTCGGCAGCCAACGCTATTGCCAGGGGATTCGGAAAAAACGGACTGTCGTCAGCAGCCACAAGCTCAATCTCTTCAATCTGCTGCATCATGGAGCTGTCGCCTGCCAACACAGCAGAGCCGCCGGGTCCGCTGTATACGATTGAAACCGGCAGGTCGGTCTCAAGTTCAAGTTCAGGACGCTCGGTGGTTCCACTCAGAACCATTTGTATACCACCGTCCCACCCCGTTCGAATCTCAAGCCCTTGTAATCCCGACTCCTCTTCGAAGCTGATCATTCCCAACAGATCATTGATTTCCTGCCTGCAAATCATACATTTTGCAATCGGCACTGCCTGGCGTTTTTTCCCTGGCAGTGCAATCGTCCCGTCAGGATGGATGCGGAACTTCATGCTGGAACGATATTCGTATTCTTTCGGAGAACCAATAAAGGGAAGCACAACCGCTTCCGCTGAAGTCAGTTTGCCAATTCGGCTTAACTGATCCACCAGAATAGATCGTTTGGCATCCAACTGGTCAGGGTAAGAAAGGATTTGAAAAATGCAGCCTGCGCATTCACTGAAATACGGGCATGGAGGGGCGATTCGCTGCGGAGCAGGTTCGATGATTTCAATCGCATTCCCATGCAGATATTTCCCATCACTCTCATTGAAGCGAACCCGAACGAGTTCATCTGGCAAAACGCCGGGGACAAACACTACCTTTCCGCTGCTGAGTCTGCCAAATCCGCTGCCATTACTATCCAGTTTTTCTATTCTTACGGGCTCGGTTCTGCATTGATTTGATTGATTCTTGTGAGGTCCCTGCAAAATGCTCCAATCCTGATGCTCCAAATCGTGTCAATTATAATGCTTGCTATGAGAGTATTCTTTGGCAGGTGGCTTGTTCAATGTATTGTGTCTGGGTTTTTGTTATTTCTTTTGCTTTCGGGATGTGCTCCCGCAACTGTCGCACCTCTTACCCCTCCCATAACTCAAACGCTGCCAACCCCTCAAGCCATAATCCAATCCCAAACGGTGTCATCTACCCTTCTCCAGACAGCAACCCCCGAAATCACAGCACTCTTCAAAACCCGCATCATTGATGAAGAGTCCATGATCCTGAACTTCGAATTCTTTCAAACCCCAACTTTGCTGTTTGTTGATAATTCGCCGGTTATTGAATCCGTCAGTTATCAGGTGCCTTTCCGATCACAGGAAGGATTAAAATCAAACGGCATCGCTACCACCGCTGGCTGCACAGCTGCTTCAGCTCAGATGATTCTCGATTATTGGAAGCTTCAAAACCCTGAAAATAAGACGCTGAGCGCACAACGGTTGATCGACATCAACACATCCCAGGGGACCTTCAACCGCGTCAAAGGCCTTTCAATGACCAACATGACTGATGAATTTGCATTATTAGGGTATGAGGTGGAAACCTTTCGCAACAGTTCCAAAAGAACGCTTCTGGCAGCTTTGAATGAGTTTGGACCTCAGGCAATACTGGTAAAAACCGGCTGGGTTCCTACCGGTTCCAATCACCTCGCAGTGTTGACTGGATACGATAGTGAAAATGATCTGGTAACGATCAATGATCCCTGGTACGATGCCCCGCTTGAACTGACCTGGGATGGCTTTGATGGCATCTGGAGCATGAACTATTCTGAGCGGAAAGATGGTTATCTGACGCGTACTTTTTTCAATGTTATCCCGAAGAATCTGATAAATATTGACAATTAAAGAATTTTGACAAATTTCGTCGGCTAAAACATTGATTTCCCCAAGAAAAAGATATATACTCTCTCAGGTTCAAATTGCTGCTTTATCTAGTACAGAAATAAACAATTAACAAATATACATAATAAGAACAGCAAATTGACCAAAAGGGGAATTTACCTCTTATTTTGGCATATGCCATCAAAGGGAGAAATATGAAAACGATCCTGAAATTTCTTTATCTTATCCTGTTGTTCCTGTTCTTTTCAAATCCAGTTCTAACGGTCTTTGCTCAAAGTGAAGAACATATTTCATCTACTGTTGAAGTGATATTAGAGAATACAGAAAATTGTCAACGCACGATCCAGGGTACCACTACAATCCAATGGCCACTTTTGCCCCAATATTTCGATGTGATTTTTGTTCAGGACGCCAGTGGCTCCTTCACAAACACAATGCCGCAGGTAAAGGAAACGTTGAAAAACATGGTGAACTTGCTTGATCTGGGTGTAACTGCCAATGGTTACCCTAAAGATCGCGCTATGTTGGTTACCTATCAGGGGTCACACGGATTTGGAATAAGCCAGTTGTCTGGCGCGATGACCTATCAATATTATAACTGGTTTGGATATAAAATCACCAGCACGGGACTGACCAACGATAAGGCGAAATTAGACGCAGCCATCAACGCTATTTCTCCATTAGGGGCAACACCAACTATTGATGGGTTAGTTCGTGCACAAACCGATTACGCCAATGCGCTTGATCCCAATAATGTGTACGACGCTCAGTTATATTTTGAGGATGGCCAACAAGTTCGACGACGGACAGTATATTTTTTGATCACGGATGGTGTCGCCAATTCAGGTATTTATTCGAATTTTCCTGCGGGTACGAAACCGATTGCTGAGTCATTGCTCAGACCAGTAGATGTAAACAGGTCCTATACCTGGGTTTATGAAAATATCGGAAAGGCTTACTTTGAGCTCTACTGGCAACCTGAAAATTCCGAATTGTCCACTTATACCTATAAAAATGCAGCCAATCAGGATGAGTTCTATCGCACATTTACGGATGAATTCAATAACGTTTTTTATATAAAAGATCCAGCAACCACTTCTATAGAACCCTATTTCATGTATATCAAGGCACCAAACGGCAACATCGTTTTTGATACTTACACCTATGATCCCTGGGAACATTACACCCTGATGATGGAATCGCTGGAAGTTAAAGCCCAGGAATTGAAGACAACCGGAGGATTACCCTATTTACAAGGGGAACCCATGGCTGATGCCTATTTCGTATCCGCTTATTGGGAGGACTTGATTCGGTTCGTTTCTGGAAAACTGAGAGGAATAACTTATCGTCCGACCGTTCGCCCAGTCGTGACCAATGCGATGAAACGGATGGCAACGCAGGATAATTTTTACGTCAGTCATACAGAGGGGGCTGATTTTGCCGAGTTTCAGGAAAACCTGATGGAAGCATTCAAGCTGTCACAGCATATAAGGGGTAATCTCTATATCACACTAGATCCAAATGTCACCTTCATCGAAGATTCGATAAACTTCTACGCCGTGGAAGCAGGATCAGAGACAAAAATTGATCTAGCTTCGGTTTTGGACGCAGAGAAACAGATGTTAACAATCACGCTTGACACGCTACCAAAGGGTGAATATCGATTTGAATACCAGTTGTTAGAGAGCAGCTATCTGAAAGAACCTTATTATCCAGTGACTGAAATAAAAATTATCTGTGATGATGGAAATTGTATTGTCAGACCTGAAACAGGAATTTTACAGCAGGTAGATGGATTTGATTATCCACCATGTGAAGTCGATCCGCCATTACCTGACACCGGTTTTCCAGTGGATAAAGAAGTTCCAATTCTGCCGAACACTGGATTCCGAATTGGTTCTCTAACGTTTCTGCCTTCTCAACCGACAGCAAAAATGTACGCGTCAACACCAATGAAACTGGAAATCCCAAGACTTGAAAAAACGCTCGAAATCGTTGGGGTTCCAATGGAAAAAGACCTTAAATGGGATGTAACCTGGTTGAATGGCAAGGCTGGATATCTATATGGAACAGCCTATCCAACTTGGAGTGGAAACACCGTCTTGACATCTCATGTCTGGGATGCATTTGATCAGCCGGGTCCATTTGCCGGGTTAAAACAGCTTCAATTTAACGATCTTTTATTGATTCATGCCTTCGGCAAAGTTTATGAATATTCCGTGCAAAGCAACGAACAGATTCAGCGAACCGATATTGATAAAGTGATGCGAGGAGAAGATTTCGACTGGGTCACACTGTTAACTTGTGAAAACTATGATCAGGATTCAGGTACCTATGAATCTCGACGGATGGTGCGAGCCATCCTAACCAAAGTTTACTAGAAAGTCAAAATCTATTGCCTCTTCTCTTTTTTTTATTTATGATTTTCAGTAAGCGGCAATGATTCCGCGGTTTTCAAGCACAGCCCAAGATGCTAGAAAGGTGTTCAGGTCGCGCTGATAACGGGTTCCGCCATCCTGCAATGTAACACTTGAGGCATCGTAGCCAATCACCACCACAGTGTGCTGGAAAGGTACGACATAGGTCGTCTTCCCGTTGGCTGGAGTATAAGGAAGCCTTGTCCCGATTTCAGTTGCGCCAACCACCCACACCATCACCGGTCTGCCATTCGCAATTTCATATCGGATTTGATCCCAGCTCATATTTTTATAGCCAACCGCAGGGAAACCATAATTTCGCAGTTGCGCAGCGATCGGTTCCTGGTACACCCCGTAAGAATTCGGAGGAATTTGTCCTCGTTTGTCCCGATAATTACCGACAAACCCTTCATTCGGATCATCCGAGCGCGGTAAAGTTGTCAAAAACTCCTGCGCGTTAATTTTGAATCCAAAAAAGGATGCCAGATCAACTGCGGAACGGGTTTCACAATCCAGATTATAGGTTTGCGCATATCCGGTAAATCGGTCGATCCAGACCGCCGAAGGCAGATCCATGTCTGCTGACCAGACCGAACTCAAATCTCCGAATTGCCCCATATAGGAAATGCCGGATGCACCCTGATTGATTTGTTCTTCCTCAGGATACCAAAACCAGCCTTTGTAGTCCTCTGGATTGGGGAATTGTCCGAACACAGGTTGAATTTCCGAATCTGTCTGTGATGGATCCTGTGCAGCGGTTGCCATGCCCAGAAATGCGTTCATATCCGTGTCACGCGGGAGGTTTTGCAAAGAAATTACACCACTTTCTGCAGGTCGATCCGTTGGGACAATCGAATTGTTGGCAATCTGATCAGCTTTCCACTGATCTCCGTCTGAACGATTCCACCATTGCATCGCACCTGACGTCTTCACTGCGCCTTCAATGATCAAAGCACGATATCCCAAAACTTTCCAGGAAGAATCCAGATCTTTTTCCGTGCGTGTATAGGTTCTGCCATTATCCCAGATAGTAAAACCGCTCTGATCAAATCCGGTAACTGTGACTGTATTCATATTTTTAGCGACAACTGTGGTATTGCCACTCTCCGGAGTGTACTCAACACCTTTTCCCGCAGCAGTATGATCAACCACCCAGCAAATTACAGGGTAACCGGACCGTAAAAAGTTCTTTAGATCTTCGGTTGATATTCCTTCGTATCCGAGCGCGGGAATGTCAAGCCTCACCAACGCTTCCGCCAGCGGATTTTGATAGACGCCATATGTATCGGGTGGCATCGATGGAGCCTTTGTGTAATCACCGACATAGCCGGTGTTTGGATCGTCGGTCAGTGGAATTTGAGCCATGATATCTAACGGGCTGATGTTGAAACCAAAATGAGCCGCCAGGTCGCTGGCTGCCTGCGCTTCACTGATTGACTTATACTCCATTGCGTTGCTTTGGTAATTACTTATAAAAAATGATTCAGCCTGTGCAAAAACACTTGACCAGCTGAGGGTTAATGTCATTGTTAATAATAAGAGTGCTAAAAAGAATTTTTTCATCAGAAATCCCTACCAGAAATCGGCTAATACTTTTGGCTGACAACAATGTCAACGAATATGTCATCTCCAAACGCTTTTCCGCGTGCGTCATGGGCTTGCCATTGGCTGTAATATCCGCCATAATCAGACGGCGCGGTAAAAGTGATTTCCAATACACCGATTTCTCCAGCAGCCAGTTCCGGAAGTTTCTGCTTCGCATCAGCTCCCATCGAAAAACCGGAAATGTTGCGGGCTGAGTATTGTTTGGTCCAGTCACAGGTACCGCTGTTTTGAACCTGCCACTGTTTTACAAAGCTCTGCTCAGGTTCAATAATTGACCCATCAGGAATGGTAAGATCATTCAGGAAAGTCAGGCTGTTCGTGCAGTCTGCCTGTGGATTCAAGGTTGTCATGAAGGGATCAATCGTGGGCGTTCTGAAAATAGTCGCGACCAGCGTCGGTGCAATAAACTGCTCGCTGACGACACCTTTGCTTTGAGATCGCATGCACGCAGACAGGAGCACTGAAATCCCGATCAGAAAAACCAGTAAGAGCAATGTACGCAGACCATTCCTGTTCATCGTTGTTTTCGTTGCAATAATTATGCCAGAAAAATCAAGTTCCGTTCAGATGGTCGAAGGATAAAAAATCCCGGGAGAATATTCCCAGGATTTTTGTAAATCATATCAAGCGGGTAACCGCACGCCTGCAGCGAAGAATTTTAGTCGTTTTCGTCAGCTTCAATGTCCGCATCAGGGCTAAACGACATCAATGACAGGTCATTGTTTTGAGCCAGTGCACGTACTTCTTCCTCAATCTCCGCGGCTAACTCCGGATTTTGTTTGAGGAATTCCTTGGCATTTTCCCGTCCCTGTCCCAGACGCATGTCCTTATAGGAATAAAACGCACCGCGTTTAGTGACCAGTTCAAGCTGGGTTGCCAGATCCAGGATGTCTCCTGCGGTTGAAATGCCTTCGTTGTACATCACATCAAATTCAGCCGTAGTAAAGGGCGGTGCCACCTTGTTTTTGACGACACGCACGCGTACCCGGCTGCCAATAATTTCAGCACCGCTCTTAATTGAGGTAATCCTGCGCACATCCAGACGGACCGATGCGTAGAATTTAAGCGCCAACCCACCGGTTGTCGTTTCAGGGTTGCCAAACATCACGCCAATTTTTTGACGTAACTGATTGGTGAAAATCACGGCGGTTTTGGTCTGGTTGATCGCACCGGATAATTTCCGAAGCGCCTGTGACATCAGCCGAGCCTGCACACCCATGGAAGAATCGCCCATGTCGCCTTCGATTTCAGATCGCGGAACCAGCGCAGCAACGGAGTCAACCACAACCACATCCACTGCTCCCGAGCGAACCAGCGTTTCGCAGATTTCAAGCGCCTGTTCACCAGTATCAGGTTGGGAGACATACAACTCGTTAATATTCACACCCAATTTTGCAGCATACAGCGGATCCAGTGCATGCTCCATATCAATGAAAGCAGCCGTCCCGCCCATCTTCTGCGCTTCAGCAACGATGTGAAGACATAAGGTGGTTTTTCCGGAGGATTCCGGCCCATAGATTTCAGTGATTCGAGCGCGCGGAATTCCGCCTACGCCCAGTGCCAGGTCAAGGGAAAGCGCACCGGTCGGGATCGCTTCCACCTGCATATGTTTTGCTTCACCAAGTCGCATGATCGCCCCTTCGCCGTAGCGTTTGGATATGTCGGTCAACGCGCGGTCTAACAATGCTTTTTTTGCATCAGGAGAAAAATCTTCCGTTTGTGAATTGATTTGTTCAGCTGATCTCTTTGCCATGATCCCTCCGTTTATGAATTTCCATCATGAATTATAGACCATTTGTTCAATATACGTCAAGCTGCTAGATTTCATTTCAGCGAAAGTATACATTATTTCAATGAGAGTGATGCAAGACATACTGAAAGACAGATTACTCAAAAGGGATCAATTGAATCCTGCTCTTTATACCCCTCCGGCCATTCGGCGTCACGCGGACCTTGCACCACCACTTCATCCAGGTTCACACTGTCCAAAATCGACCGCGCACTTTCAAGCGAAAAATTCTCAGTCTTCCGGAAGATCCAAACCGGCGGATGATCGTACACGCTGAAGGCTTCCTCTGCCCCCCAGATGCTCAGATTCTTGACAGGCAATACGGCCGGTGCGCCCCAACTCACGGTTCCCGTCAGATCAGAGAAATACATATCACCGATTTTGAAAGGTCTTTGGAAACCGGCTGCCAGCTCGAAACCCAGACTGCCATCAAAAAGCGCATGGTAATACGCTATGGTCATGGGATACGTCCGCGGAATGCGTACTGCGCTCCAGATGCTGCGCTGGCTTGGCAGAATCAGATAATCTGCTGTATCCAGCACATTCAACAGCATCGCCTTTTTATTTTCGTTATCTGCCCAGCGGACTTCATTGGTCATGCCCGTGTAGAGTTGCCCAAATGGATCAAGCCCATTTAACGGGAATGGCAACCCTTCATCCCAACTCTCGTTGGCGATCACGTTACGGCGAATTCGGACGCCTCCTGCGGAAAGGTTGCTGATCCTCAGTCGATATTCGACATTGGGCAAAAGAACTGCCGGTTCGGGAAAAATCAAATCCGCTGTCTGATCGCCTGTCTCTTTCGCTTCATACACAAGCGTGGCCAATGGTTCTGCCAGATCTGATTCGATCGCAAGCCGCAGTTTAACCAGTTCCCCTGCATTGATGGCAACCACATGCGGGATGATCAGCCGCTGAAGCAACACGTTATCAGCCGTTCGGAAGGAAATTTCAAACGGTACATCAGGTCCGATCACCAGCGGCTCCGGAGGGGTCAATCGGATTCGCGTGACCGAACCTGAAGCATCCGCGATTCCCTCCAGTTGAATGGCAGACGGAATCTCATCATAGATCCAGTTCACCGCCTCCACGCGCGAGTGCGGTTGACCATATACCGTTGAAGCGAACAGCACCGGCCAGATCGCCCCCGTGAAGAGTATGACAACAGTCAGAATCCTGCCAATATTCCGCCTGAATTGAACGCTTGAGCTCATCAACGCTGTGAGTGCCCAGGCAAGCAAAAGACACAGCATCGGGTAAATCGGCAGCAGATAACGGATACTTTTGACGAAACGGGTTCCCATGAACAGGAAATAAAAGAGACTCCAAAAAAGCGGTATCGCCAGAATTTTCCATTGCTGCCGGTCAGATCGCACGCATTTCCAAAGCGCCGCCAGAGCAGCAATCCATACCGCTATCCCAAGCGGAAGCCCCATACCATACAGAACCATATTGATCAATGGAAAGAGCAGGGGTGTACGACGTGCCCACTGTTCGGATGGCGGCCCTCCGCCAATTCCGCTTGACTCCGACATTGAGACCAGCATGCTGTCAACCCAGTCTTTATTGAAGTGAATCGTGAAGATTCCGGTATCCCCCGTAGCAGCGCGAAAACTCATCGGTTGAAAAATCCGGAAGGTAACCAGCGCCACGACTGCGCTCAGAATGCACAATCCTAGCCCCATGAAAAAAACCCGCCAGAAAGCATTGCGAGAGGCGATACGAAAATCGGCAATCGCGATGAAAAATGCCAGCGGCAGGACAATCCCCAAAACAGCTTGATTGATCTTACATGCAACCGCCAGACCGAGAAAAACTCCGAATAAGAGAAACCACTTGACTCCATTTGGGCCTGGTTGCAACACTCCAGCATCATCACGTTGGAACAGATCAGCCTGTGAGATTTTCACTGCTGCCAGGATCGTCAGCATGATAAAAAAGACCGCAAAATGATCGACGGTCATAAAATGCGCCTGCTGAATTGCCATTACCGCGTACCCATAGAAAGCAGTAGCAAGCAAGTCAGCAGTCACTTGCTTCAGTAACAATCGTGCGACCAGGAACAGGATCAACATCGTTCCTACGTCCGCCAACGCTGAGAGCACCCTGCCAGTCAGGCGCATTTCCAGATATCCGGTGCGGTTCAGCGCTTCCGCTACCGATCGGATGATCATAATTGGCAGTTGTCCCCAGCGCATGCGATTATCCGGCCCATCCGAAATCTTGCTCCCATCGATATCATATTGATCGTAGGGACTGATTGGCGAGAGACGTGTGTTGAAATACTCGGAAAAGCTCCGGGGCAGCGAAAGCCGCGTCAGCGTATTGGTCAGCCCATATTCATCGGGGTGAAGCAGGGCACCCGAATCCCATTCCAGATTATAAAAACGTAAAAAAATCCCGCCTGCGATGAGCAGAACCAGGAAAATATTTAAAATCGACTGTCGGTATCGCTTTTCCAAAGAGTTTTCTCCATCATCAATCCGTCACGTTTGCTGGCATAATAATTTTTCCATATTTCAACTTTTTTGTAGCCAAGTTGTTCGTAAAGCCTGATCGCTTTTTCGTTTTCCACGCTCACCGTTAACCTCATCAGCGGTTGTGAAACACATTGCTCACAGGCAGCGATCAACGCAGTTCCGATCCCCTGCCCGCGAAAAGACTCATAAACGCCAACCGTCATGATCCAGGCTGCCTTGTCCCGGGGAATCTCCTCCGCAGCCGCAAACCCGGCAAAAGACTTGTTAACCAGCGCCTTCAAGCGGAACGAATTTCGCTGACAAAACAAACCAGTCAAGTCCAGCAGCGTCCAGGCGTCCTTTTTAAAACATGCCTTTTCAAGGTTCAAAATCTCGGAGATGTCCATGAAGCTGGCTGGTACGATTTCAATCGGCATGGATTGAATTCTACCCTGTTCTTTTGTCAGCTGCCGAAGAGAATAGCATCTCTGCCCGTCTCATTCCCAGTATAATCATCAAATGCTTCATTCTGAAATTCTTTCAGCAGGTATTTTGAAAAGCAGCATGCCTCTGTTCCCCAAAGATTCTTTTCTGGTCAACAATTATGTCCTGACCGGAACGGAGGGCACGCTGGTCTGGGATACGCTTTTGGACCCGCGCGCAATCAGCGAACAAAGCACCGCATATACCCACCAGCCAGTGACCGCTGTGTATTCTCATGCTGATTGGGATCACTGCCTCGGAACAGATGGGTTTCAATTCACAGAAGTGATCGCTCATAAAGATGCATTTGAACGTTTTTCAACCGATCTTCCGCTTGAGATACGAAAAGTGGGCAGAAAACAGGCTCCAGAGTGGATCACACTCCGTCCTGTTCCTCCAACAATCACCTTTACCTGCAAGATGAAGCTCGAATTTGGATCATTTCATATTGAATTGATTTCATTGGGTGGTCATACCAGCGATTCAATTGTGGGAATCGTACCGGATTTCAAGCTGCTGCTTGCCGGTGACGCGCTGGAAACCATCCCAGTCGTTAACGATGCAGCCAGCGTGAAAGGTTGGTTGCAAGCGCTTGAAAAGCTTTCGCAGCGAAGCGATTTTGAGCAGATTCTCCCGGGACATGGCAACCCAACTGACCGAGCTTTGCTCTATCAGAATATTGACTATCTATCAAAATTATCAAAGGGAGACTCTTTTGAAATTGAAGATAAGGGACCTTTTTACCGAAAAACACATCGCGATAATCTGCAACGAATGAGGAATTTTCATGAGCAAAACAACCAATAACAGCACCGATTTCAAAAAAAGAGGCATTTCAGATTTAATGCTCTTGCTGACTGCCATCCTGTGGGGCAGCGGTTTTCTCGCGCAACGGCTCGGAGCTGACAACGTCACCTCATTCACATTCAATGCGTTTCGTTATATCCTGGCAAGCCTCACGCTGCTGATCCTGGCAAAATTCCGCCTCCCAACCGACCGGGAGAGCTTGAAAATCATCTTCTGGGCTGGGTTGGTCTCTTATGCCGGCTCCACCTGTCAGCAAACCGGTATGAAATACACCAGCATTGGCAATACCGGTTTTATCACTACCATCTACGTTCCGCTGGTTCCGGTTATTTCCTACCTGTTGTTCAGGGAAAAAGTTAAAAAGCAGGCCTTTCTGGCTGCATTCATCGCCATGATTGGGCTTTATCTTCTTTCCACAGCGGGGAACGGCTTAGAGCACATGTCGATTGGAGATTTGATCGTTTTTATCGGCTCATTCTTCTGGGCAATGCATATTATTGTGGTCTCCAAAGCAGAAAACATTCCGGCAGCCCAATTCTCCGCAGGGCAATTCCTGGTCACAGCGATGCTCCACTTAATTAGTTGGGCGGTCATTGATGGCGCCCCAACCGCAAACCTGATCAGTATTGCGCCTGCGATCTTGTATTCCGGGATCATCGTGGTTGGCTTCGGCTTTACGCTACAGGCTATTGGTAAGAAAAACTCCGGCAGTGCAGAAGCCGCGATCATCCTTGGGCTGGAATCGGTTTTTGCAATGATCTTCGGGACGATTTTTTATGGGGAACGGTTTAACCTGATTCAGGCGATCGGTGCGATCCTGATCTTTTTCAGCATCATTGTCTCAGTCTGGTCAAACAGACAATCAGCCGTTGAGGA
>JAAZKE010000057.1 GCA_012799995.1 Chloroflexota bacterium
ATCTCACTGGGACAGGATGTGCTGTTATCGCTGCTGAACCGCGTAATTGCTGAATTCGTCCGCCATGGCGCCCGTAAAGTGATTGTGTTAAACGGGCATTCCGGAAATGGAAACACTATTGAACAGGCCGGGCTGGAATTGCGCAAACAAGGTGGGCTGCTGGATTTATTGTAGTATTTTCTCCCAGTGGTATTGGAATTCGCGAAACAGTTATTGCATTAATTTTAAGCAACCTCATTTCATATGATGCAATATTAATTTATGCTACATTGAATCGTTTTATTTGGGTATTTGTAGAAATTGCTTTGGGATTGTTTTATCAGTTCTTTTGGAATTCTACTTAAAAAATATACCCAGAATAAGAGCAATTCATATTAATTTTTCGACTACTTTTTAACTGTGAGTGAAATCCCATTGTTCCTCTCTTCCATTTATAATTGATTCATGCACACGAAGTAGCGATTCTTGAAATCTGGCAGTCGTCGGTCAAGGAGCAACTGGGATAAAAGCCCTCTTGAGCTGGTGGTCTAACTGATTCTTCGGACTTTTGAAAAGACCGTTTTCACCACTTGTTGACAGTCTACATGATAGGCGTCTTCGTCAAAATCACCAGCTGCATCCTGGAGCGTATCTGGCAGACTTGGAGAACCTATGGAAAGAAGCTAAATAGAAAACCTGTTTTGGCAACTATGATTACCAATTAGGACATTTCTATTTAGCCTTGACATTATCCCACAATCGATCCTTAATCCTAAACAAACAAGGTTTGCGGATGGCGGCTTCTATTGTTTGGTAAAATATTCAGGATTAATGATGTAAGAAATTGCCTCAAATTCCAGATTTTCGGTTTCGAAAAGGTGACTTTATGGATGATGACAAGATTACGAAAGAGTTATTCGAAGAATATGTTAATGTGGCTGAAGTTGAATTAAGCTCTGAAGAAGCGGATTCGATCTATGCCAAAATGAACGAACAGTTAAAGGTGATTCACCAGCTGCTTTCCATTCCTCATGAAGCTGAGTATGACCCGGTGATCCATGGCAACCCCTACCCTGCTGAAATTCGGATGCCCTTACGAGAGGATGTATGGATTCCTTTTGAGCATCCTGAAGATATTTTAGCTGCAGCACCGAGAACAAGTGACGGCTATATCGTTTCCCCAGATGTACCTCATCAGAAGTTGGTGTAACCATGAGCGATCTCACTTCTTTAACTGCCCTGGAACAGGCAAAACTGATTCGTGAAAAACAAATTTCCGCGGTTGAGTTATTAGATCAAACGTTGGAGCAGGTAAAGCGCGTTGATGGCAGACCGGGTTCGCTCGATTTCGATCATGAAACAGAAGAAGATAAACACAAGGTTCATGCATTTATAATCTTGACCGAAGAACATGCCCGTGAAAAAGCACGTTCGGTTGATGAACGCATAGCCAAAGGCAAATCCGTCGGCGCGCTTGCGGGTGTTCCCTATTCCGTAAAAGATGTTTATTGCACCAAAGGCATTCAAACCACTGCTGCGTCAAAAATCCTTTCAGGGTGGAAACCTCCCTATGACAGCACTGTTATTGAGAAGATGGATCAGGCGGACGCGGTTATGTTTGGCAAAGTGAACCTGGATGAATTCACTTTCGGAGGATCGAATGAAACAACAGCATTTAAGCCAACTGTCCGCAACCCCTGGAATACCGATCGTGTTCCCGGTGGTTCTTCCGGCGGTTCAGCTGCAGCGGTTGCAGCCAATGAAGGGGCAATCTCTTTAGGTACTGATACCGGTGGGTCGATTCGCGAGCCAGCTGCATTTACCGGTGTGGTAGGGCTCAAACCGACTTATGGGCGTGTCTCCCGCTACGGTGTGATTCCATTCGCATCCTCGATGGATTCTTTAGGACCGCTCACCCGCTCAGTATCTGATGCAGCGCTGGTGCTGCGGGAAATCGCAGGGTTTGATCCACGTGACAGTGTGACAGGAAAAGTATCGGTCGATAACTATCTGGAAGAGTTGAAAAAAGGTGTTAAGGGAATGCGAATAGGGATTTCGCAGGATTACATGCAAATCACCTATATGGATGACAACGGTGAATATGCCAGTGCTCCGATTGACCCGGTATTGCTCGCCAAGATGGAGAAAGCGATTTCGATTTATAAAGAACTGGGTGCAGAGATTATCGAAGATATTCCGATGCCCAATACGAAATACTCGGTTCCATCTTATTTTGTGATTACCAGAATTGAAGCCTATTCCAATCTGCAACGTTATGATGGTTTGAAATATGGCCATTCTACTAGTCGACCAGTCACGGATATGTATGATTTGTATTACAAATCGCGCGGAGAAGGGTTTGGATATCAGACCAAGCTGCGGCTTTTGACCGGTCTGTTTGCTTCACAGGAAAAATTCTATGAGAAGTATTATGGCCGCGCCATGCGCGCCCGCGGTATGCTGCGCAATGACTTTGACAATGCCTTTAATCCACAGGGTAAATATCGATTGGACGTTTTGTTGACGCCTTCAACCCCATCTGCTGCCTTTCCCTTTGGTGGTGCTACTGCTAAAGATTCGCTCAAGATGCAATTTGCTGATCAATTCACCTCGCCGATGAATTTCGCAGGTACGCCTGGTGTGAGCTTCCCATGTGGGCTGGATAATGAAGGAATGCCTTTAGGGCTCCAGGCTGCAGGCTATGACTATTGCGAATCCAAGATTTTGCGCGCCGCTTATGCTTTTGAACAGGCGACAATTGATGAAGACTGGCGCAAAGTCAAACCGATGGTTTTGAAATAAGAGGGGGCGAAAAATGGCTGAATATGAAGTAACAATCGGGTTGGAAACCCATATCCAACTGAACACCATCACCAAAGCTTTTTGCAGCTGCAAGGCTGATTCCTGGGGAGATGCGCCAAACACTAACATTTGTCCGGTTTGCAGTGGTCTGCCAGGTGCACTGCCTGCTGCGAATAAGGCGATGGTGGAAAAGGCGCTGATTTTGTGTCTGGCGATGAACGCGGACATCAATATGACCTCTTTTTTTGACCGCAAAAATTATCTGTATGCTGATCTGCCAGCCGGATATCAGATTACCCAGAATGATAAACCGATTGGGATTGGCGGCTATCTGGATTTCCAAATGGACGATGGCAGACCAGTGCGCGTTCGGATCGACAACCTGCATATGGAAGAGGACGCAGGCAAGACCCGCAACGAAGGAGATATTCGTCTGATTGATATGAACCGCTGTGGGGTACCCCTGGTGGAAATGGTGACTCAACCAGATATGCATTCGGCGGATGAAGCTGCGACCTACCTGATAAAGCTGCGCCAGCTACTGCGCTGGCTGGGCATTTCCGAGGCGAATATGGAGAAAGCACATTTGCGCTGTGATGCGAATGTATCGATTCGTCCTAAAGGTCAGGTCAAGCTTGGGAAAAAGTGTGAAATCAAAAACATCAACTCTATCGAGGCAGTTCGCACGGCAATCAATTATGAGATCCAACGACAGATTAAAGAAGTTGAAGCAGGAAATGAGATTGAGCAGTGGACAATTGAGTGGGATAATGACGCGCTGGAACTGCGTAAGATGCGCTCGAAAGAGACCGCCGCAGATTATCGATATTTCCGCGAACCTAACCTGATGCCGGTTGTAATTTCGGAAGAATTCCTGCAATCAGTCAAAGAAGGGATGCCTGAACTCCCGTTGGCACGGCAAAAACGGTTTGAAACGGAACTTGGTTTGCCAGCTTATGACGCATCTATTCTTACTGCTGATCGCGAGACCTCGGAGTTCTTTGAAGAGGCAGCGAAGGTTTATGGTGAAGATAACAAACGTGTCTCAAACTGGATGATGAATGAAGTGCTGCGAATCGTCAATGAGAAGGGAATTGGCGTTGCTGAGCTGAAGATAACCCCCTCCAACCTGGCGGATATTATCCGGCTGGTCGATAAGAAGACCATCAATACCACAACTGGAAAGACACTGGTTGATAAAGTAAACGACAGCGGAAAAGACCCCGCTGCTCTGGTAAAGGAACTGGGTTTGGGGCTGGTCAGCGACGACAGCATAATCCGCGAAGTATGTGAAAAGATTGTTGCCAACAGTCCAAAGGAGAAAGCGCTCTACCTCGGCGGCAAGGAGACTTTGATCGGCTGGTTTGTCGGCCAGGTGATGCGCGAAATGCGTGGAAAGGCAGACCCTGAACTCGCGAAAACAATTCTGGAATCGGTGTTGAAAGCTGGAGAGGGTAACTGATCGCGGGATCGTGAAAGTACTGTTCGTCGGGAATTGCCTGCCATTTTTCCCCAGTGGGATCGTCCGTGGATTGAAGTATTTTCCGCTGTTTCGAAATGCGGGAATAACGCCATCATGGATAAGCGTCAATTCTGCGACTGTACAACGATTGCTTGGCTGGCTTGACACGGTTATACCGAATCGTAAAAATCCCATCGGGTATTTTCTGCGGGTGCTTTTTCACCTGCCGGATATTGCGGTGGGATTTGTTGCCTATATTCGCGTTCTGGCTGTTGCAGGTAAAGTTGAGCGGATTGTTTTTCAGTCAGTTGTTCCTCCGGTATGGGTGTTGTTTCTTCTGAAAAGAATCAATCCGTTTTTTGTCTTTGACTTTGATGATGCCATTTATGTGCGGCATCGTAAAAAGACTGAAAATATAATTCGACAGGCATGGAAAATCTTTGCCGGCAGCCATGCTCTGTTGGAATTCTCCCATCGGTATAATGAGGCTGTAATACTGCTTCCCAGTACGGTTGACCTGGAAAAGTTCGGGATTTCAGCGAAGGGAAAACAGCCGTTGAGAATTGGCTGGTTGGGGAGTGTGTCAACCCGCAATCAACTTGACCTGCTGATTACACCGCTCAGCAAATTGACTGTTTTGGGTTATCAATTTGAATTTGTTGTCATGGGAGCAAATGTCAGCGAGAGCTGGAATTCTCTTCGTAGGAAGATTAATGTGAGGAGTATTCCCAGCTATACTGATGACGAGATTCCGGGTTTGGTCTCGGCAATTGACATTGGCGTAATGCCACTTTATGATACGGAAGCGGAGCGTGGCAAATGCGCACTGAAGCTGATCATCTATATGGCTGCCGGGAAAGCAGCAGTTTCCAGCGCGGTAGGAGAGGCTGTGCATATAATCGAAGATGGGATCAATGGATTGCTTGCAGCAGACGAAGACGATTGGGTCAGGCACTTAAGACATTTGCTCGATTCAGAAACCTTTCGTGCGCAACTGGGACGGGAGGGTAGACAGACAGTGGGATCAAGGTATACCCTCGAAACTGGGTTTACAATCTTCAAAAACGCCTTGTTTGGCGATTCTGTAGCTGATGGTGAGTAGCATGATGCCTGAAAATAAGATACCTTCTGCCAATTTCGATTCTGAAACGGATTATCCTGGTTTTAATGATGAGTCGAAAGCTAGGGCGATTAATCAGGCGCAGTTTCAACTGAAAGAAATTGTAGCTGCCAAACCTTGGCGGCTGATCTTCTTCTTCAGAAATTTAAGAATCATCTTTCGTAACAGGAATCTTGGTTTCTTTAAAATAATTTCTCAGAGCGTGGAAACATTCAAAGATGCTTTCAATACAGCGACGCCTGTTCTGAGGCTGCACCCCGACACCCGCAGTGAACGCGACCGTCAACTGGCGCTGTTTGGAAAGGGAGTTCAGCAGAATGGCAGAATTGCGCTGATTCTGCATTTGTTTTATCCTGATCTATGGGATGAAACCAGGGGTTATCTGCAGTCGATACCGGAACCGTTTGATCTGTTCATCTCCATTCCAGCTGAAAGCAATCAAATTCGCCAGGAATTGTCAAACGATTATCCCGACAGCTATATCTATTCCTGCCCGAACCATGGTCGTGATATCGCTCCCTTTCTTGAAATCCTCAATGCTATTCAGGGCTGTAACTACGAATTCATTTGTAAAATCCACACCAAGAAGTCACTTCATCTCAAAGATGGGGATCAATGGCGAAACTGGCTGTTTGCAGAATTGCTTGGCGACCAAAAGCGGGTTTTAGAAATTCTCCATAGCTTTGAAAGCGACGACTCGCTCGGCTTAATCACTCCCGAAGGCTATCTTTATAGTGCGATTGATATCAATTCTTTCATCAATCAGCGATGGATCCAGAAACTGAGTGAAATGTTGGCGGTGGATTTACATGATTTTCGGTTTGACTACCCCGCCGGTTCGATGTTCTGGTGCAGAGCCAGGACAATACAAAAGCTGGCTGCAGCGGGAATTCGGACTGAGAATTTTGAGCCGGAGAGATGTCAATTAAATCACACGCTTGCTCATGGAATTGAACGCATCTTCGGAGTGTTGGTGATGGAACAGGGTTACCGACTGGCAGATACCAGCGGATTTACACCCATTAATCCGGGAGTTTCTCACGGCTATAGCTTTTATTAATGTCCTTGATTTAAAAAAGAAAACTGCCATGCAATCTGCATGACAGTTCATAATTCACTTTGCGAGGCAAAGCTTTTTTCTTACCAGTAACCTTCTTGTCCGCTTATTTCTTGGGTGCTTCCATTCCTTTATGCAACTCAGTACGACCAATTCGATATATCTTGGTCTTACATACCGGGCAGGTCCCGAACACTACAGCACTTCCCCGTTTATTAAAGCCGGCTTCGGGGTTTTGGATTTCTCGCTTCGCCTTACACTTTACACAATAGCCTTCCATAGATTATCTCCAAGAATAATTATTATTTTAATGTTGAGACGGGTTGCCTCTTGCCTTGTCTCAACTGCTCAAGAAATAGTATACAATAATTTTCCGCTCGTGTAATTTATTTTTGAGCAAAAATTCAGGATTTATGACGTAAAAGATTATTTTTACGCCCCATGATTTTTCAGGAACAAAAAAGAAAATCTGCGATAAGGGCTGAAATTTCCGAAAAAAGCAATAAATTTCGAAAAAATTTGGCTAAAAACAAAAACAATTCCTCGTTTTATAAATAGGAATTGTTCTGCTCAATTTGATCTGATTAAAATAAATAGTGACTAATGATACATAGAATTTATTACGTTTATAGCTGAATTAATCCCATTAAACGTTCCATTGACAGCTGATTGTAATGATCGATCACCAAATCCGCGTCTTGAATATCATCCGCTTTACGACTGGTTGTGATTCCAACGCACCTGATCCCGGCATTGATCGCGCTGTGAATACCGGCGACTGAATCTTCGATTGCGACAACAGGTGCCTGGACCATGATTCAGAGAGGATGCCGCCACCAGGAAAATGTCAGGAGCAGGTTTGGATGGCAAACTGGACCCGGAAATAATATTGGTGAAATAATGCAGGAGATCTAATGCCTGTAATTCTGCCACAATCATCTGCATGTTACTTGAGGAGGCAATCGCCATTGGCACATTGTGTTGGCTGAGCTCTTCCAAGATGACATCTACGCCGGGGATCAGTGAGATATGTCCTTCCTGAGCATATTGAATGGAGAGGTCAAAATACTCTTCTACCAGCAGGTCAATTTCTTCTTCTGAACAGGTGTCAGGAATGCGCTGGTTCAGGATTTCCTTGAAAGTAGTGCCAAAAAATCTGGTCTTGTAATCTTCAAAGGAAATGGAGAATGGAAGATGATGATTTTCTATCAACTTCTCCAGCGCCAGATGAAAACACTCAATGGAGTCGACGATTGTCCCATCCAGGTCCCATAAGACGGCTATTCTATGCTTCGGTTTCATTGCCATCTTTGTCTCGTTCGCGCAGGTGAGGGAAGAGCAGTACTTCCCGTATGGTGTGTTTGTCGGTGAACAGCATCGTCAACCGGTCAATGCCCATGCCAAAGCCACCATTGGGGGGCATGCCATACCGCATTGCCCGCAGATAGTCTTCGTCGATCGGGTTGTGTTCTTCGTCTTCTTCGGTGTAAGCACGTCCCATTTCAAGAAATCGTATTTCCTGATCGATTGGGTCATTCAGCTCGGTGAATGCGTTTAACAATTCCATGCCGGCGATAAACCCTTCAAAGCGCTCAGTGATAGTCGGGTCATCTGCTTTTCGTTTGGCAAGCGGAGAAATTTCCCACGGATAATCATATAAGAAAGTAGGCTCGAGGAAGTTCGGCTCAAGGTATTCTTCCACCAACTGATTAATGAGCTTGCCGCGGGAGACACCGGGTTTGGACTTGATTCCTTTCGCTTCCATTGCTGCCCGCAGCGATTCAGTGTCGGGGTAGTCCTTGAAGTCGATCCCAGTCTCTATGATGATCTGTTCGCGCATATTGACACGATGCCAGGGTTGTGAAAGATCAATGGCATGACCGTTGTAACTGAATTTGGTTGTGCCCAGCACGTTCTGCGCGGTGAAGCGCAGCATTTCTTCAGTGAAATCCATCACCTTGAAGTAATCAAAGTAAGCGCAATAGAATTCAAGCTGTGTAAATTCAGGATTGTGCTTGTAAGAAACCCCTTCGTTGCGGAAGTCGCGGCCAATTTCATATACGCGGTCAAAACCGCCAACCAGCAGCCGTTTCAGGTAGAGTTCGAAGGAAATTCGTAAGAACAGGTCCTGATGTAGTTGGTTGTGATGGGTGGTGAAAGGCCTGGCAGCTGCACCGCCGTAGATTGGTTGCAGGATGGGTGTCTCCACTTCAAGGAAATCATGACTGTCGAGGAAAGTCCTCAGGGAAGAGATGATTTTGGCGCGTGTGCGGAAGATTTGTCGGACGTCTGGATTCACAACCAGATCAGCGTAGCGTTGACGATAGCGGATTTCCGGATCGCTCAAGCCGGTATGGCGCACGGTAACACCATCGACCACTTCTTCTTTTGCAGCTGGCAAGGGTGAAATGGCCTTTGCCAACATCCGCAGAGACGTGACCAGCAGCGAAATTTCGCCACTCCTGGTGCGCATCATCGTTCCGGTTGCTTCTATAAAGTCGCCAAGGTCGAAATATTCTTTGAAGAAATCCAGTTGATCTCCGAGCTCATTGATCCGCAGGAACAGTTGGATTTTCCCGCTGCCATCTTCGATATGGGTAAATGCGAGTTTCCCCATCACACGCATGGAGCGCATCCTGCCGGCAAGCGTAAAAACAAGCGGTTCAGCTGTGCCGCTTGTTTCTGATTTTTCAAAAGATTCACAGGCTTCCCTGATGGTTGCTGTGATCTCAGCTCGGTTCGGGTAAGGTTGGATGTTCTGCTCTTTTAAACGATTGATTTTCTCCAGTCTTACTTTTTCCAGTTCGTTAAATTCCATATTCTCTCACAATGATCTATAAAGTTTTTTATTCTACGTCGATAATCTTCACGTTGTAGGATCCTATCGGTGCGCTGACCTGAACGATATCCCCTTTGCTGTGACCAATCACAGCTTTTCCAATTGGCGATTCATTTGAAATCTTATTCGCGCTCGGATCTGCCTCCGGACCGCCCACAATATAGTAGGTTTCAACTTCATCGACACCTTCCTCCTGGATTTGAATCTTCGAGCCGACTTCTGCCACGCCAAGGTGCTCCGGTGTGTCAACGATTTTCGCTACCGCAACCAGATATTCCAGGTCGTTGATCCGCCCTTCAATGAACGATTGTTCATTTTTCGCTGCTTCATACTCAGCGTTTTCCAGCAAGTCGTCCCCACCGCCATCGATTGCGCTGCGAAGGCGCTCGGAAACTTCAGCCCTCCGATTATTTCTGAGATATTCCAGTTCAGAGACAAGTTTTTCGTACCCTTCACGGGTCAGGATGGTGTTTGTCATCGTATCCTCGCAGTTTTATAGATAAAAAATACCCTCCTCATCGAGGAGAGCACATCCAGGATATGTGAGCGTACTGGGACTCGAACCCAGAACAAATGGCTTAAAAGGCCACTGCTCTACCATTGAGCTATACGCCCTTGAAATCAACTGGTACATTCTATCACGCCGGCTCAGAAGTGTCAATAAATGCTGTTTGAAAATATTAAGATTGATGAGCATCTGCGCGATAAGAGTAGAGATTGTTGTTTTCATCATAGCTTTGAGAAATGTTAACATAAATTTAATATAAAAATCATAAAAACAACTTGACAAGCCAATAATAGAAATTATAATATAGACATAAATTAAGGAAAACAGCACTTTGTAGCTAGTAGGGGGAAAAAAGCTCAAGTCGTTCCAGCCTTCTGGAATAAGGAAAGAGGGCATTAATTTACACCAAAAACCTCCGACGAGTGTCGGAGGTTGTTCTTTTCTAAAACCTGTCTAAAACAAATCAAGCTTAATGCCAATGGCGTAAAGAACCTGAAGCGCATAATAGTTGCGGTAGTCCCAGGCTCCTACGGATAAATAGATCGGGTTATCGGTCGATAAGCCATGATTTCGCAGGTATTGCGCAGCGTTCCAGAAGTTATAAAAAGGAATGTCATATTCATAGGCAACCTGCGCTGTCACCTGGTTGATCTGATGACCGCCTTCAACGTCATCAGCCTTACTGGAAAGCACCGGCAAAATTCCATGGTCGATCAATTTCTCAACAATTTCCACCATATAGTCATAATAGACATCCATGCCGAGTGTATTGATCCAGTTTGTTCCGAGATTGACGAACATGATGGAGGGGTTGTGAATTCGAATTTCACAATCGAGCGCGGTTTCACCCTGTTGACAGACTTTCGGATCGGACCAGGTGGTCGTCAACACTGATCCGACGCTCATGCCATCATGAACAGCGTAACTCTCCAATTCGAATGATCCTTTGAAATAGTCAATCGCTTTTTGATATTCCTGATCTTCGTCGGATAGAATGCCCGCGATATCCTGGTCATAAATTCCCATAAAGACATTGGGCATCGACTGGCAATCGCCGATTTTGGAAAAAACATTAGGATTGGTTTTGAACTCTTCCACCCCACGACGATAAATTGTAGCGGAATTATCCGAAATCTCAGGAACGATTGGCCACTGGCGCCATTGTTCAGCTGGAAGGCGCATATCCGGCGTCGGACTGCTTGCGATTGTCGGTTCAATTGTGGGTGTCGGGCTGGAAATGATCATGGAGGTCGCGGTTGGAAGCGGTGTGACGGTTGGTGTTGCCGTCCAGCCTGCCATGGTGGTGGCTTGAATTTCAGTTGAAATCACTGCGATCGTTAATGCCAGTTTACGTTCGCGTTCCTGCTGGTAGGCTGCACAACCGCTTAACAAAGGGAACAGCAGCGCTGCCAAAAGGGTGACGATACAGAATCGATTTCTTTTTTTCATTGCAAAATGAATTGTACACTGAATCAAATTCGGATTAATTGAGATTGCTGACATGGATTCAGAAAGATGCTGAAAGGGAAAGGCTTGCCGGTTCTGAGATCAATGATTCCTGGTGAAGTTGATTAGAATCAAACTGCGATCGCAGTTTTGGCTGGGTTTGAAATAGGTCTTGTCAGAAACAGGAATATGAGATTCGTTCAGCAGCTGGATCCACAACGGATAGGGGATTTCCTGTACCGGGCGCGCGATTGTGATTTCATAACCGGACTCCCCATAAATCGGGAACAGGCCAGACAACGTTTCCCTTACTTCCTCATTCTCAAAGTAGCCCACCTGTACGTACAGCCCGATGATCGGATTCCCGCGCGCATCAATTACCTGCCCGGCAACACCCATCCAGGAACAATTAGCGTTTGGATAAACGATATCAGCGTTGAGCGCACCCGGTTGACCCTGGACGGTGTACCATTGATCGGGAGTTGCCTGTTGCGTCAATTTCAGGTTGGTAACTGTCTCCTGAGATTTCATCGCAGCAATTTCAGTTTCAGCTGCGTTTAACAACATTAAGGGAGTACTGGAGGGAAGCGAATCTCCACTCGAGGGTGTCCGTGTCCGCAGTCGCGGGGTGGCGGTAAGCGTGGGTGTAGGCGTGACGGTGGCAGTCACGGTTGGCGTGGAAGAGACAGTTGGCGTCGGGACGGTCGGTGTAGCGGTGTCGGTGGGCGGCAGCGTGATCGTAGAAAAAAGCACGCTGAATGTCTGCTCAAACCACTGCGTCTGGATGCGTTTTTCATCCACTTTGGCTTTGCCATCACGGCTGATTAGAATCCAGGCAAAAAAGAGCGCGGTAATAAAGGTGATCAGGATCAGAAGCACGAATATGCGGTTCAGGCAGGAGTCGCGCCGCTTTTTTTTTCGGCGGCGATCAAGCCTGTCTAATAAATCCGGATCAAACCTAACTTCAGGCATGGAATATTAATAAAGATCAGTAAAGCTGATTTCTGCCTGCGTTTTTTGCTGCTCGACCCATGATCGCAGCAGATTCTTTTCAAGGATTTGTCTTGTCTGGAGCGAAAGCGGTTGCTCAGTGGATCGCTGAGCAGCATAGAGCAGGAAGAAACCGTTCTCCGTTTCAATGATATCTGTGTAGGAGCCGGGTTCAAGTGCGAATAAAGCCTCTTCAAGCACTGGTTCAACCATTACTCCACGTGCGACCCAATCCAGATCCCCTCCAGTTACGGGATCATTGGATTTTGCCAGTTGAACGAAATTCAACCCCATATCCAACTTGGTTTTAATCTGGTTGGCTTCGGTGTGAGTGTCCGTCCGAATCATATAGGCATAAATCTGTTCCACGTTTACCAACGTTTGATCGATTAGCAACTGGCGCATGCCGACTGCTGCTGCTTCACGTCTGAGGGTGCGGATAAAGCCTTCACGGGTATAGTGATGGTTGTTCAGCCAGGTCGTAAATCCTTCCTCCCCGCCGGCGTTTTCAATTGCTTTATTTAAGCGACTTTCTATATCCTCGTCGGATACCGTAATGCCATTTTTCGTTGCGGCAGATTCAAACAACAGTTCTCCCAGAAACCAGTCGAAAGTGGTCTCTTTTAATGTCTCTTTATCCGGTTCGCTTCCGTTGATTTCGGTCAATGCCTCTCTGAAGTTTTCACGCACGGTATCGAAATCTTCACTGGAAATGCCTATTCCATTGACATAGGCAACAACAGGCTGCGGCGTAGGCGTCGGAGAGGGAACCGGCGTTATGGTTGCAGTTGCAGTTGGGATGACGGTTGGCGTGGGAGTTGCAGATTTCATGATGGAGCAGGCGCCTGTAAGAAACACCATTATTCCGAATAGCAACAGGCGCTCAAGTTTGTTCATCATGCCCATATTATACTCAGTCCCCCTTAACCTTCCAAAAAATCCCTGAGAAATAAGGGATTGATTGGCGATATAAAAAACGGCCTTCTCTGGTTAAGAGGGAAGGCCGGTATAAACATCCCTGCAAAAGGTCAATCCAAATTAGCCAGGTTGGCCAGCTGTCCCGAGAGGTTCGCATAGGTGGACTTGAACTGCTCCAGCCGCTCGCGTTCCTTGTCAACAACCTGTTTTGGCGCTTTTTCCGCAAAGGGCGAGTTGAGCAATTTCTCCAGGCGGCTGATCTGACTTTGGACGGTTTCCAATTCCTTTTCGATGCGCAGCCGTTCTTCGATAGGATCAACGTGTTCCGCGGTTTCGAGGTAGATTGTGATTCCCGAAGCAGCTGCTGTCAACACATCCTGCGGTGTGGATTCAATCTGCGAATGCAGTTTTGTCTCTTCTGCTTGTAAGAATGCCAGACTTGCGATCATTCCCAGTTGGGATTGGAACAGATCCATCTTGTCGCTAACTACCAGCGTTGCCGGGATTTTGCTGCCGGCTTTGATGTTTTTCTCTGTACGGACGTTTCGGATTGCACGGATCACGTCCTGAACGATCAACATATCCGCGATGGCAGATTCGTCCCCGGCTGCTGCATCTTCAGCTTCCGGCCACCTGGCAATGATCAATGCGTCTTCCCAGCCATCTTCGGGTGATAGCGCATCCGATTTTTCCATGGCTGCCGCTTTCAATCTGCCCCAAAGCGACTCGGTTACAAATGGGGTGAAGGGGTGCAGCAGACGCAGACAGGTATCCAGTACAGATGTGAGGATCTGTACGGTATGGAAGGCTGTTTTTTCATCTTTTCCAAGTTGAATTTTTGCAATTTCAAGGTACCAGTCGGCGAATTCGCCCCAGAAGAAATCGTAAATCTGTCGACCGGCTTCGCCATATTGGAAACTTTCAAAGAGCCGGTTGACGTCAGTCACAAGCTGGCGTAAGCGTGCCTGAATCCAGCGATCCGCCAGTGTTTCTTGTGTTGGCTGATCGTCATCCTCAATGACGGTGACCTTGTCGATTGCCCCGATAATGAAGCGCCCGGCATTCCACAGCTTGTTGGCAAAGTTGCGATTTGCCTCCACCTTTTTGACGCTCAGATTGATATCGTTCCCGGCACTTGATCCGACCAACAGGGTAAAGCGCAACGCGTCTGTGCCGAGTTCATCCATCACAATCAACGGATCGACAACGTTCCCTTTGGTCTTACTCATCTTCTTGCCATGCTCGTCACGCACCAGCCCATGCAGGTAGATTTCAGTAAAAGGAGCTTTTCCGGTGAAGTACAAACCGCTCATGATCATGCGCGCCACCCAGAAAAACAGAATGTCATAACCGGTTTCCATCATCGTGGTTGGATAGAAATATTTCAGGTCAGGCGTCTGTTCCGGCCAGCCAAGCGTCGAGAACGGCCATAACCAGGAGGAGAACCAGGTATCCAGCACGTCTGGATCCTGTTCAACCCTGCTGCTGCCGCATTTCGGACAGGAAGTTACATCTTCACGGGAAGCAATTATTTCGTCGCAGTCTTGACAATACCAGACAGGAATTCGATGTCCCCACCACAGTTGGCGGCTGACGCACCAGTCCTGAATATTTTCCAGCCAGTTGTTATACACCTTGGTGAATCGCTCAGGAACGATTGTTATCGTGCCATCGCGCACCGCTTTCAGCGCCGGATCCGCCAGCGGTTTCATTTTCAGGAACCATTGGGTGGAAATCATCGGCTCGATAATTTCACCGGAGCGCTGTGAACGGGGAACGCTCATTGGATACGGTTTTTCCTCGATTACCAAACCCTGTTCCTTCATGTCTGCCCACAGCTTCCTGCGGCAGTCAAATCGGTCCATGCCGGCGTATTCTCCACCCTCTTCATTGATGGTCGCGTTTTTTGTCAGGATATTAATGAAAGCCAGTCCGTGTTTTTCGCCGATTTGATAGTCGTTCGGATCGTGTGCCGGCGTGATTTTCAAGGCGCCAGTACCAAATTCACGGTCAACGTACTCATCTGCGATCACTGGAATTTCACGGTTCAGGATCGGTACCAGTACGTTTTTCCCGACATATTTCTGATAACGGTCATCTTCCGGATGCACCGCGACTGCGGTATCGCCCAAAATCGTCTCGGGTCGGGTGGTCGCGACCGGGATGAAATCTCCGCTGCCATCAGCGAGCATATATTTGAAGTAATAAAGCATCCCGGCTTCATCAGTATATTCCACTTCAAGGTCAGAAACAGCGGTCTGCAGCTTTGGAGACCAGTTGACCATTCGCGGACCGCGGTACATCAGACCATCTTCGTACAACCTCACGAACACCTCACGGACTGCATGAGAAAGCCCCTCATCCATCGTGAATCGTTCCCGATCCCAGTCGCAGGATGCGCCCAGTCGGCGGATTTGATCGATAATCCGCTCGTGGTATTTTTCTTTCCATTCCCAGACTTTTTCAATAAATCGTTCGCGTCCCAATTCCTCACGGGAAATCCCTTCCTGGCTTAAGGAGCGTTCGACGACCATCTGCGTAGCAATACCGGCGTGGTCGGTGCCTGGAACCCATAACGTTGGGATTCCTTTCATGCGATGATAGCGAATCATCAGGTCTTCCATGGAGACGAACATTGCGTGACCCAGGTGCAGCTCGCCGGTGACGTTTGGCGGAGGAATAGAGATCACATAAGGTTTATGATCGGGATCAAAATCCGCATTGTTGGGGTCATTCCAGGGTTTAAAGTATCCCTGATCCCACCACCATTGGTATAGATCCTTTTCCACAGCTGCGAAATCGTAGGTCTTGGGCATTTCATTCTGACTCATATTGTCTCCATTCATCAAATCAATAAAAAAACTTTCGTCGCCTGAGGACGAAAGTTGATTGTTTCCGCGGTACCACCTCGTTTCAGCGAATATATCGCTGCACTTTATAGTTGAATATGATAACGGTTTCGTTCCGGACCGGTCTACACCCAACCGGGTTCTTCGATCAGAGAACCGGTCGACTTCATGCAGAATTTACATACGGGATTTCAGCCTCCCCGCTCTCTGGAATGTTTTCCGCAGTTACTACTACCGGTTATATCTTTTC
>JAAZKE010000058.1 GCA_012799995.1 Chloroflexota bacterium
ATCGTTCCTACCAGCGTACGGCTAACTGATATAAAAATCGCGGTGATCCATTTTTGATCTGTTAGGAATTCACTGTAATTTTCAAAAGAAAACTTGCGTGGCCATAGATAGATGCCGCCAGCCATCGCATCATAGCCATCATTAAACGACATGACAAGTACGTAATAGAAGGGGTAGACTGTAAAGATAAACACAAGCATCATGATTACCATAATCAATGCATTCAGCACCTTGTCTTCACGCGTCAACGCGATTCGATTCTTTGAATGCATCTTGATATCAGGAAAGTTTGTTTTAGACATCTGCAATCCCCTCCCTATCAGAATAGTGACGAATCAAGGAAACGGCGGGAGAACCTGTTCGCAAAGACGACAAGCACCAGCGATACTACAGATTGGAAGAGGCCTGCTGCGGCTGCGTAAGAGTAGCGACCGGAACCGAGCCCCTGATTGTATACATAAAGCTCAATGATCTCACTGGCAGCAATATTTGTAGCGTTACCCAGCAACATGGACTGTTCCATGTTTGCGCCGCCCATCAATCCGCCAACACCCATAATCAAAAGAACCGCGATGGTACCCTTGATAGAAGGAATCGTAATGCTGAAAATGCGGCGAATACGACCAGCGCCATCGATTTGTGCGCTTTCATACAGTGTTGGATCGATGCTGGAAATGGCAGCCAGGTAAATGATTGCGTTCCAGCCCATCTCCTTCCAAAGTTCGCTGAATACGGCCAGTCCATAATAATACTCCGGTTTTATCAGAATTGGCGGCATCTCAATGCCAATTTTTGAACAGATGTCCGTCAAAAGCCCCTGACTGGTTGAGAAGAATGCAAACATGATGCCCGATACAACAACCCATGAAATAAAATGCGGCAGATAGCTGACAGTCTGTACCACGCGTTTGAATCTGGGCCACGGCATCTCCGTGAGCATAACCGCAAAGGCGATCGCCATCGGGAAGTTCAGGATGAGTTTCAATACACTGATAATCAACGTATTCTGCATCAGATTGCCAAATTTACGGTTAGTCAGGAATTCTTCAAGATATTTCAGACCAACCCATTTACCGGTCCAGATGCCTGCCATACCCTCTCTCAGCTTGAAATCGCGAAATGCCATCTGCACGCCGGTAATAGGTAGAATGCTGAACAAGAATAAATGTATCAGTCCCATCCATACAAACATATGCAGCAGATATCTTTTTCGAATATCCCGCAGAATACCGTTTCCCTTCGGGGCTCTGATTATTTTCAGAGCATCCACGATTTAGTCACCCTCCTTTCCCAGCCGGATTCTTTTCAGCACTTGCACCATCAGATAACCATTTTGCGTGAGCGGAATCTTATCCCGAACATCAAATAAACCATCATCTAATATTTGCTCATATAATAACACATCTTCATTTTCAAATCAATTGCAGATTTTTCTAACATTAGCAGGGAAAGCTGATGGGAAAAGGGACCAATTCAAACAATAGATGAGAAAAAGCAGCCGATGCAAAGGGACTTGACCAGGTCATTCAGGAAAGGTACTGTCTCATGTAACTGTGGAATAACAGCATGTCGCTGGGAAACTGTAACGGGGCTGTAGCAGAAAAGAAGAATCGCAACAGCCCCGTGTGCATTCAGATTTTCGAAATGTTTTTAAGTTGCTTTTATTTGGCTGCGGGGCGCTCTTTAGCTTTGTCGGCTTCAGCAGCCATTTTGCGAGCCGCTTCCTGATTCGCAGCCATTTCTTCTACCGTTTTAGTGTGTAGCCGTGCGGCGCCTTCGGTAACAATTGGGGCAATCAACGTGCCCTCCGCTTCTGCCTTTGCCCAACGTTCCTTTGCTTTGGCGATTTCATCGGCATACTGGGGCAGCCACTGTTCCTGGGCGATCAGCATTTCGTCGGTCATCTGCCAGATTTCGTTGGGATCGCAGACAGCGCCGACCAGCGGATCCATCATCATTGCCTGACGGAGCAGGTTGATGTCTCCATGTACGCCGGCTTCAACAGCCAGGCGCTGGACGGTGATGTTGGACAGGCAAACTGCGGCGCAGCCCAGGGGCAGGTTGCCAATGGCAGGCATGTTGATACCGAATGTGTCGACAAAGCCGGGCGCTTCAATAACGCAATCATCGGGCAGGTTTTTGATGGTGCCGTTATTGATGCGGTTGAAGTGACCGCGGTATAC
>JAAZKE010000059.1 GCA_012799995.1 Chloroflexota bacterium
CCTATGACCATCATAATCGCGCTGACAGCAATCAAAAAGAGAATTACTCCAAGTCTGAAAAAAAGAGCGCGTTTGGTTTTCAATTTGCTTTCTCCTCTTCTCTTTGCGCCAACTCAAGCAGCTTGCCTTCCCGGCTCTTCATCTTGCGCTTCTTTGTTTCATACATGATCAAAGCAATGGTGATAACGCCATAGGATACAAACACACGGAAATACTCACCAATCATAGAGTCACCGGTGATCGCTGCACCAGCGGAAGGCGCAACAATAAACATGGTGTGGAAAAGGATCACACCGAGAAATACATTCCCGATTGTTGCCTTGTCTACAGATGCACCGCCAACCAACAGCGCAGCGATGCAGAACATTCCGATTTGAGAATGGGAACTGTAAGTTGCAATATTGCCCATGTTTTGCAGGTAGATGATCATGCCAAAACTGGCAAGCACTGTGGACATCACAATAGAGATCAGGCGGGTTCTTTCGACTTTGATGCCGGCATCCCGGGCTACATTCATATCCTGCCCAACCGCCCGCATATCCTGCCCAAGTTTGGTCTTTCTGAACCAGATGATGAAAAGACATAGTAGACCGATAATCAAAAAGGTAAGGACTGGGATTTTTACGGTACCGATCTTGACCGCAAGCAGATTATCCAGGCTTTGACGCATATTTAACAAACTTACAGTATTCCGGATTCCATAACCACGTGGGAGTTTGATGGAAGAATGGGCAATAGGAATGATTGGGCCCATCATGTACAAGACCACAAGCTGATATAGACCGTTCGTGAAAAAACTGATGATATAACTTGTGATCATCTCCCGTCCCTTTGCATTATTGAGGATTTTGCCACAAAGCAGCCCCAGCAAGATCGAAATTGGAATCGAAACAATCATAGCCAAAACAATGCCCGGAATTCCCCATATCTGCCAGTCTGAGACAAAAATGAGCGCAATTTGACCAGCCATAGCACCTAAAGTCATCCCAAAGTTCAATCCCATGCCAGCCATGATCGGTATCAGCAGACTCAGGATCAGGAAGATATTCCTTCCCATACGGGTGATGATCTCATTGATTAAATAGCTTATGGAGAAACCGGAGAGCGGGATGGAGATCGCACAGATGATAATAAACATTATTGGAACAGAATTTTCTTTAATGAGGTTCAGAAGTTTGCTGCCCAATGATTTATGAAGCCTTTCGTCGGTACCAAAACTCATTTTTTATCCTTCCATTTTTCTGGTCAAGGCATATAAAATCATGCCGTTTGAAACGATGATTCTGATAACTTCACTCATGTCCATATGAATCATTGAATTCATGACCGTAGGAGTCATGGTTACAATACCCTGGAAAAGAAAAGTTCCGATAACTACGTTAGCTATGGAAGCCTTATTCACGCTGGCGCCGCCGATAAGAATCGCAGATACAGCGGGCAGTGCCATATAAAAGGGCGCCATGTAGAGTTGGATGAAGCCGAATCCCTGCTGATAAACCAGAATGCCAACCGCCCCAAGCCAGGTGGAGAGCAATACAGATAACAGCCGCACTTTGTCAACATTGACACCGGCTGCTTTTGCAAAGGCGGGGTTTGAACCGACAGCAGTCATTGACGTGCCGGTTTTCGTATGCAGGAAAGCCCACATTAAAAAGGCGATCAATGCAAAGAACAGCAGTGTTCCAAGCGGTATGGATAATTTTCCCAGATTGATCTGTAGAAAATTTGCCAGCACTTTGTCATAGAAACCTTCTACCGAGATTGTGGTTCTGAGACCATTACCGGATAATCCCCAAACCATGTTTGGGCTCTTATAGGGCAACAGCAACCACATAATACACATGAATGAAACGGAGGAAAAACCGACATAGGTGGCGATCATCATTTCACCGCCTTTAATTTTGTTGAGCAGCCAGCCGTATGCCGCGCCAAAAATGATCGCAAAAGGTGTGGCAATTATGATCGCCATGAAAAAGCTCATTGCTCCGGTAAAACCGAATTCTATGGAAAGAGTCCCTCCCAAAAGACCTGAAATAATCCCTAAAGGCAAACCAAAATTCAATCCGCAGCCTGAATGAATCATCGGAACCATGGCCAGCACCAGAATTGCATTCCAACTGAAACGGTTGATCGTATTGGTCAGCTGGGTTGCGAAATCTGCTCCTACCAGCGGCGCGGCAATGAAAAGCGTAAGCAGGAAAGCAGCGATAATGAGACGGGGAATACCAAAGGTTTTAATCGCGTTTTGAACTGCGCCACGATACATTCTTCTTTCACTGGTTATTTGTTCATTCATCCAATTGTCCTCACTTAACCTGACTGACCATCAACATACCAAATGCTTCCGAAGGTTCCTCAGCGGGAAGGATACCGGCGATTTTACCGCCGGATACAATAGCGATCCTGTCACAGATCTGCCGCAACTCTTCCAATTCTGAGCTGATCATTACAATGGTTACACCATTTTCCCTGTTGAATTTTTTTAACGCATCAAGAACCAGAGCTTTTGCGCCCACGTCGATTCCCCGGGTAGGTTCTGATACAAAAAGAAATTTCGGGTTCAAGGAAAAAGCTTTTGCAAGACATACTTTTTGTTGGTTGCCTCCGGAGAGCTCTCTCGATTTCTGTTTCGAGCTGGTGCATTTAATCGCTAATTTTTCTATGTAATGATTTGTTATATTGGTGATTGATTTTTCATCGCGCCAGGTAATCCATCCACTCAAATATTTCTTAAGAAACCGATTTTGAACCTGCATCGCCGGAAAAACGATATTCCACTCAAGCGACTCGTCAAGCAGCAGTCCTACACCCCGTCGATCTTCAGAAACAAATGCGATCGAGGCGTCCAGACATTTTCTTGGGTTGTTGAGCGGAATTGGCTCGTCATAGAATTCAACTTCACCACCGGCATCATATAGCCCCATGACACCGTTTGGAATTCCCAGCTTCCCCTGACCCGCCAAGCCACCTATGCCTAAAATCTCACCTTCCTTGACGACGAGAGAAACATTACGCACCGTCTCACCCGGCATATCAACCCACAGTTTTTTTATCGTCATCGCGTTTCTTGAATTTGAAAAGTCCCGGGCAGAACCAGACGCGGCAGTATCAACTTGACGACCAACCATCATCTTTGTAACTTCAGCGACGTTTGTTTCTTTAGCTGGTACGTTTTTCACCACATACCCGTCACGCATCACCAAAACGTTGTCACATACATCCAGAACTTCATGAAGCCTGTGGGTAATGAAGATGACGGCAATCCCATTTTGAGCCATGTTCCGGATTGATTGAAGTAATGTTTCAGCCTCTTTTTCGGTAAGAACAGCGGTAGGTTCATCGAGAATTAAAAGTTTTAACTGTTCTTTGCTTAATTCTCTGGCGATTTCCGTGAACTGCCTGTGTCCAACAGGTAAATTCGTTATGATCATCTTCCGGTCAATGGAAAAACCCATTTTGTCGATTGCTGCTTCTGCGCGGGCTTCCATCTGATCATAATCAAGCGTATCAAGCCGGTCACCAAACAGTTCAGAAGCGAAGTTCGGATTTTTAGGTTCTCTGTTAAGGAGGATGTTCTCTGATACGGTAAAACCGGGAATCAGAGAGAATTCCTGATGCACCATGCCAATTCCAGCTTCAAGCGCATCAAAAGGTGTGTTGAATTCGACTTTTTTACCATCAATCAACACATCTCCGTCATATCCCCCAGTTTCTTTAATGATGTCCATCCCAAAGAGAATTTTCATCAGAGTGCTCTTACCGGCACCATTTTCACCGACAAGGCCCAAAATTTCGCCAGAATTCAGCGTGAAATTGATGTCTGTCAGCACCTGATTTCCAAAGAAATCTTTTCTGATGTTCCGCATTTCCAAAAGAGGATTGTAATTATTTGTCATGGATATACTCCATCAAAAGAAAGGGGGAGAAGTATTATCTCCCCTCCCCGTTTCTTAATGCTGATACTTTCAAATGCTATTTAATTGAGAAGAATTTCTCAGGAACTTCAACGTCTGTAGAGCCCATATAGTGTCCTGGATCACCCATGATATAGGTATCCTGGTAAACAAGGAACACGTTGTCGAGTTTGACCCCCGTCTCTACATCGGTGTAATTGGAGCCGTTCCATCCCGCATCTCCTGTATAGACCTCATATGCCTTAATCAGGTCATCAAGGTCGTCAAGTTCACTCTCGCCTTTGAGGACGTTCATAGCATGTTCTGCAAGGCCAGCGGATTGCGTATAGCCATAAGAGTAAGCCCAAGTACCAAATCGTCCTGCGCCGCCCTTCTCAACGACTGCGGATTCGACTTTTGCCAGAATCTTTGCGAAATCACCAGCTTCAGCTGAAAGGTCAAGACCAAGCGCACCGGGGTATCCCATCAGAGGAGATGGAAGGTCTGCTTCAATAAAGTAACCGCCATAAGCTAACAATTGTTTGAGCAGAGGTTCTGTGTGAGCATCGTTGGTGCAGAAATAAGCGGCATTTTTACCATATTTCTCAACCCATTCAGGAACTTTCTCAAGGATATAAGCCTGAGCTCCGGGTACCCCAACATCAGAAGTCGGATCGGGCGCTGTTTCAAGTACAAAAGTCATTCCATACTCTTCGCAGGCTGCTTTCATGATAGCGACGCGTCGGCTCAAAGTCTCGTAAGACATATGGCGT
Source organism: Chloroflexota bacterium (assembly GCA_012799995.1). Taxonomy (GTDB): domain Bacteria; phylum Chloroflexota; class Anaerolineae; order Anaerolineales; family Anaerolineaceae; genus Flexilinea. The sequence goes on from JAAZKE010000059.1 coordinate 4,667, forward strand.
GGGAAAGAAATATGAACAAACGTGTCACACCCTAACTCGTGAGCAGTTCTGATAATCAGATACCCTCTTGCCACAAAGTCGTTGTTGGCTACGATGTCAGCAGCACTCGCGATTTCCGGTAGATCTTCGTGGGATTCACCTGCAATGGTGATGATGTCAGGGCGGCGTTCTTTGATCTGGCGAAATGCCTCTGTTGTGCCCGGTACAGACTGGTTGACAATAATTGCTTTCATCAAAGGATCGTCCGACATATTGACAATTGTCTGGATGGTTGTTTCCAGTTCTTCGCTGAAATTGTCAGGGTAGATTGCCAATTTCACGATATCCTCGCCGTATTTGGCTTGGAATGCTTCAGCACCTCGTCGGTCATCCTCAGATTGTGAAACAGAACCGGTAACGATTCCAATATGAAAATCTTCAGCTTTTACAATCTGGGTTGAGGCACAGAAAGCAATAAAAATAACGAACGCAAACAGCAGTGGGAAAAACTTTTTTCCCATTCAAATCCTCCATATTTGTTGTTACATCTTCTGTGGATAAATAATCCAATCATAATTTCACTATATTTTAACATATTTTCTGTGATTATTGGTGTTTTAAAAGGTTGCGTAAATCATCATCAATCAATTCAGGGAATGAAAGCTTCTCCCTAAAGTTGGAGATAAGGCTGATTAGAGGATGTTATTAAATAGGGAACAGATAGTTTGAGCGGCGGACGAGGGTCTGGCGATCGTCGCTGATGCGCAGGATCATAACGCTCATGTCGTTCTGCGCTTGTCCCTGATCCAGCAGCAACGCCTGGTTGATGATGAAGTCAGCGATCTGCTGTACATCGGTAATGTTGTCATCCTCAACCATCGCGTTCACCAGCATCTGCAGGTTGATCTCCTGTCCATAAAGGTGACCAGCCTTGAAAACGCCGTCAGAGGCGACGATGATGATGGCTCCATTTTCGATAGGAATTTCGGTGATGGAGGGTTGGATGTGTTTGGCGGTACCAATGGGAGAGCTGTCATTGCGCCATTCGTGAAAATCACCGCGGATGTAGTAGTAGACCGGATGGGGATTATTGCGGCTGATGACGATGGTATCGGTGACCAGGTCAACGGAGATCAGATTCAGTAGCGACTGCGAAGTCCCACCGTAATTGGTGAACAGTTGATCTGAGGTTGCCCGGATGGCAGTACTGTCACGCACACCTTCCGTAATCAGCGAGGAAATTTTATTTACCACAAAGAAGGAAACGGCTTTGGATTCGACCCGATTTACCAGACCGTCAGACATGATGATGGTAAATCCACCGCCACTTGGGCGCTCAATCACATCGACTGTTTCTGCGCTTTCTTCCTTTCCGAAGCGACCCAACTTGGCGACCCCAATCGTAAGTTCCATTGCACTATTTTATCATAAGGATGCTGGATTTAAGGGCGAGTTTTCCTTAAGCTTAAATATTTTAAATGGAAGGTTGTCCATACAATTAGTATAAAGTGGAGAATAAAAGAACTCCCAACGGGATGATCTTATACATTTTGCGATCAAATCTGAGGCTGGCTTTGCAGTGTTTGTAATGTTGAGTTGCTCTGCTGGGACGTTCTCAAACCAAATGCATTCACCTTCTTTGATGGTTGCGTTCCAAATGCGATAGAAAGGATCTGATATTAATATAGTCATGGTAATCAGAAATAATTTGTGTAGGATTACACTACATATTGGACAGTGTCTTAAAGAAAAGAATAGCAGGAAGTGGAAACATCCATTATTGTTATTGTGCTGCACAAAACAAGAGGGAGGAACCACAACCTGCTATGGATAAGATAACACAAGATATGAAATATCGGCAATCTTTGGTC
>JAAZKE010000060.1 GCA_012799995.1 Chloroflexota bacterium
ATCCGCAAGATATCCTGCGATCGGTTGAGGATGATTCAGAAAAACTGTTGGGCAATTCTCTACGACTGTCGCTTTTAGACAAAATTCATGATGGTAAGGTGTACGCTGACCAGGGAATTATCGCGGGTTGCGCATGTGGAATGTTCGATAACCTCTGCGCAGCTGCTGACATCCTTGACCAGGGGACAATCGGTAATAATTTCTTCTCCATGAGCGTCTATCCTTCCAGTATGCCAGTGAACGCGGCACTGACAGAAAACGGGATCATTCTACGGTTGCAAAAAGCCGGAGTGGTCAATAAACCTGCTTTCTGTGGGCCATGTTTTGGTGCAGGTGATATCCCATCCAATAATGGGCTGAGCATCCGCCATACCACTCGCAATTTTCCCAACCGCGAAGGGGCAAAACCGGATCAAGGGCAGGCAGTGGGGATCGCTTTAATGGATGCCAGGTCGATCGCTGCTTCAGCAGCGAATGGCGGAGCACTGACGCCGGCAACCGATTTGGATATCGATTATGGAAAATACGAATATCATTTTGACCCAACTATTTATAAAAAACGAGTTTATTTCGGATTTGGTAAAGGGAAAGAAGACGAAACCCTGCGAATGGGGCCAAACATCACCAATTGGCCGAAAATGCATCCGCTGGCTGAAAATCTAATGCTGGTGCTGGCTGCGGTAATCGATGACCCGGTAACTACGACAGATGAATTGATTCCCTCCGGCGAAACATCATCCTATCGCTCAAATCCATTGAAACTGGCTGAATTTACACTTTCACGGCGCGTGCCCGAATATGTTTCGCGAGCAAAAGCCATTGGATTGATGGAACAAACGAGAAGGGATGGAGAAGTTCCAACCGAATTAAGGGATGTGATAGATCGGTTTGGAATCTCCAAATCCGACTTTTTTAAGAATATGTCCATTGGTTCAGTCGTTTATGCCAACAAACCTGGGGATGGATCTGCACGCGAACAGGCAGCATCCAGCCAGAAAGTATTGGGTGGTGCAGCCAATATTGCCCGTGAATATGCTACCAAACGCTACCGCAGCAACTGTATCAATTGGGGAATTGTGCCATTCACGTTATCCGCTGACCAGCCATTTTTTTATCAGGCCGGGGACGTCCTGTATGTTCCGGGAATCCGAGCTGCGATTCAGGAAGGCAAGACAAGTATTCCTGCCAAAATTCTTGCCAACGGGAGAGTGACGGACCTGGTACTGAACTGGGGGGCATTTACCGAGGATGAAAAACTGATCCTGCTCAGTGGCAGCCTGATGAATTACTATGCTGATGGCCATGGCAATAAAGAGGGGAAATAGTTATGGAACACCTTCAAATGAAAAACCCGATCGTGGAAATCGACGGGGACGAGATGACACGCATCCTCTGGCATATGATCAAAGAAGAATTGATCCTGCCATTTGTGGATTTGAAAACGGAATACTACGACCTGGGAATTCGGAATCGTGACGAGACCGACGATCAGGTTACGATTGATGCCGGAAACGCGATCAAAAGGTTGAAGGTCGGAGTGAAATGTGCCACCATCACGCCCAATGAGAAACGGATGGCGGAATATGATTTGAAAAGGCTTTGGAAAAGCCCAAATGCTACCATTCGTTCAATCCTGGATGGGACTGTCTTTCGCACACCTATCCTGATCGATCGAATCAAACCAGCGGTACGTACATGGCAGAAACCGATCACGATTGCCCGGCATGCGTTTGGTGATATTTACAAAGGTGTAGAGCTGCGGATCCCCGGCAAAGGGAAAGCTGAGCTCGTGTACACCGCTGAAGATGGCTCCGTGACCAGCGAAACGATCAACGAATTTGAAAGGCGCGGTATCGTCCAGGGAACGTATAATCTGGATCAATCGATTGAATCCTTTGCGCATGCCTGTTTTAATTATGCCTTAACAGTACAGCAGGATCTGTGGTTTTCGACCAAAGATACAATTTCCAAAACATATGATGGCACTTTCCGCGCGATCTTCGAGAAGGTTTATAAAGATCATTATCAGAATGAATTTGAGAAAAAGGGAATCAACTATTTTTACACTTTGATTGACGATGCGATTGCCCGTGTGATCCGATCCAAAGGCGGCTTTATCTGGGCCTGCAAAAACTATGATGGTGATGTGATGAGCGACATGGTCTCCACCGCATTCGGCTCACTGGCGATGATGACCAGTGTCCTCGTCAGTCCAGAAGGCAATTTTGAATATGAAGCAGCGCATGGCACTGTGACACAACATTATTACAAATATCTGAAAGGTGAAGAAACGTCCACCAACCCGACAGCAACGATCTTTGCCTGGACAGGTGCACTGACCAAACGCGGAGAACTTGATAATCTGCCCGGTTTGGTGGCATTTGCAAAGAGTCTGGAAACTGCGGTAATCGATGTGTTGGAATCCGGGATTTGCACAAAAGACCTGGGTACCCTCTATGAAGGTGTTCCGCCGAGGGTGGTTTCCTCGGAAGAATTTATCAGAGAAATCAGGGCAAAGGTGGAAGCTGTCCAGCCAAATTAGATTAAACAAAAAGAACTCCTCAATGAAAATTTGGAGCTCTTTTTGTTTCTTTTTTTATTTAATCAGGCAATCAGGCTTTTTGCCAGCGCCACTGCTTTGTTGGCGTCGGCTGCATAGCCGTCTGCTCGAATAGCACTTGCATATTGATCGGAAAGAGGTGCGCCACCGACCATCACTTTCACTTTATCCCGCAACCCGGCTGCTTCCAATGCTTCAATTGTCAGTTTCATTGAAGGCATGGTCGTAGTCAGCAACGCAGACATGGCAACAATCTGGGCGTTATGATCACGCACAGCTTCCACAAATTTTTCCGGAGGAACATCTGCGCCAAGATCAATAATCTCAAATGACGCGCCTTCCAACATCATGGACACAAGGTTCTTTCCAATATCATGAAGGTCACCCTGAACTGTTCCGATGGCTATTTTTCCCAGTGACTGAAAATTAGCCTGAACCAGTTGCGGTTTTAAAATCGCCATTCCGGCTGACATGGCACGGGCAGCAACCAACATCTCCGGCACAAAATATTCACCATCTTCGAAAAGTTGCCCAACTTCTGCCATTCCGGTAATCATTGCAGAGTTGAGAATGCCTTCAGCGGTATTGCCTTCAGCCAATGCCTGTTTGGCCAGTTCGGAAACAGCTTGCGAGTCTCCGTCTATTATTGCTTCTTTGATCTTTCCTAAAACGTCAGACATATTCGTTCTCCTGCAGTTCGCTAATCGTTTCGTTTTATCGCTTCCGGGACAATTCTATATCATTCGACGTGAATGGTCAAAACTATCCGGCAAAAGGCTTCAAATGCCTGTCAAAATGCGTCTTCAAAACACTTTCGTAAGTTTCATAATTATTAATCAGACATTCTTTTATCTGAGCATCATATTGCCCGAGGATTGTCCCAAAGCATACGTGCAACACCTGGCGGGCATCAAACTGATCCAGATATTTTGGAAGGTCGATATCTTTTACTGTCTTCGGATCCGCGACCTTTTGGACATTGGCTGATACGTGATAGGACTGCTTATCGGTCTCATAATGATCCAGACTCATCGTCATGATATTTCGGATAAGGTTGGGTTCGTGCATGGCAATGACACGCAGCGCTTCCAGGTAACTGGTTCCGGCAGTTTTGAGGTGAATGGCGTTGTCACTCAACCGTGAACAAATTTCGTAAATGGCAAATTTATCACTGCCGGAATGAATGCTCATTTTGTAATCGCCAAAATATTTCTGTACATCCGCATGGCTTTTATATTGAGCTTCAAATTCAACCAGATCTCCAATGTAATCAACACCCTTTTCAAAACGACCGATGAAGCGTGGGGCTAAAGAAGTAAATTTGACTCCCAAATGTTTTAACTCGCTGGCAATGTAAAAGTGCTCAAACGGATTTGTAGGCAGATCAGTTTCATCGACCGATACTTCAAAATCAAACGGCTTATCACCTATTCGTTTAAGCAGATAGTCATACATCATTTTCACATGTTCAATTGCTTTCCCATACTTTACAAATGCAGTCAAAATCTGTGAATCATCAGGTCGTTTGAACGATTTTGGAAAGTCGATGTGCTGGAACCTTTCAATTGAAGCATCCGCTTTTGTTTTCAGTACTGCTGTATCCGGTTCAGACCTTTCCAGTATTGCACGCGCTTCCTCAGCATTTTTCACATTACGGACATGTGCTCCGGGATCAATCGTATAAAATGTAAATCCGGCATCCGCATAGGCATCAAGCTCTTCAGGCGTTTTCAGATGATCAGCATCCGCACCCCAAGGTTCGCGCCATCCTTTTTCCATTACTCCCCACATGGCATCATCCATAATGCGCTGGTGGGTGCGTTTGGTTCGGATGACTTCACGCACGGACTGTTGAGCAAAAACCGGAGCAATATTTTTTCCACGAAAAGCTTCTATGTGTCCGGGAGTCGCCAGCCCCAATCGATCGCCGGTTCCTGCGGATGTATGCAATTTTAGCGGATTTGGGTTAAGAAAAGGGAGACTATCGCGTAAAAATTTCGCGTTTTCCAAGGATAAAGGATAATGTCCGTTGCTGTCGATATCAACCAAGCCCGGATTCTCTCCAACCACTTCGATAGTACGATGTCCTTTCTCATCTCGATTGATGTACAGGGTTGCATTCATCAGGGTGGTTTTAGAAGAATTAATACGTTTCCATGTTGTCATTTTGTGCTCCGTATGATGTAAGGTGGTATTCGCCCATAGCGTCTGTTTTTTATGAGGAAATCAAACTGAAATTTTCCTCAGAACCTATCCTCTTGTTCGGTCTAAACAAGTGCAAAGTATTATAGCATCAGATGGTGTACGTCTTAAAAATCCTCAGGTCAGCTAAGGAAAGAGGGAGGCAAAGTAATCTGCAATATATGAGATGCCCGTTATATCAAATTTCATGCTCAAATCAATGTACCCATGGGCAAGATCGTTGTCAATGTTAAAACCAGCGGGATCCAGACAATTGCGATAGTAGTGGTGACAAATGTTGAGAAAGCGGCGAAGTCCGAATCCTGATTATAAGCTTCGGCAAAATTGACCATCGAAATGCCGCAGGGCATGGTAGCTTCCAGCATAAAAAAGCGTTTCATTTCCAGTGTCATGGGAATGAAAAAAATCAAGCCATATAGCAATATCGGCATCATGATCATTTTCATCAGGAAGACATAAACAACCTGCCAGAATTTTTTCTCCCTGTGAAATTGAATTCGTCCTAATTGCGCCCCACAAACAATCAGCGCTAATGGCAACGTGACACCAGTGATTGTTTCGTAGGCAGGCAGGATTACTTTCGGTATAGAGAATCCGAGCATACCCAATATCGCACCTAAAAGTACCGCAATAATCGTCGGTTGTTTCAACATACTTTTCGGACTGCGAATGTTTTGCCTGTTGAGAAGGAAGGGAATAAGCACAAAGAACAAGACAAGAGAGCCGCCAAAGTCATACAGAATTGCACCTGCAATGCCATCTTTCCCGAAGAATGTTTCAGCAAATATCACGCCGAAAAAGCCAGTGTTGCCAACCACAGAACAAAACCGCAGAATCGGAGAACGCTCTGGTGATATATTTGCCGCATTAACAACCCATTTTGAAATGACCAGTGCTGTCAATATTACGACGATGTGCAGAAGTGCATAAATTGGTGCGCTGAACAAATATTCATCGGTTACGTTGGTTATGGCTGCTTTGAAAAGAAAGAGCGGGAAAAGCACTTTGGTCACAAATCCGGATAAATCTTTGACAGTTGCACGTGTAAAGAAACCCATTTTGCTTGCGACTATCCCGACAAGCATCGAAACAAACAATGGAAAGGTGGTGGTAAAAATATTAAAGAAACTCATAAAAGGTAACCGATTTTTTTACAAAATCACAAAGCTGTATTTGCGGGGCTTATTGAATTGAATCCTGCGCCAGCTCCTGATTTTATTGACTTTGCATGAATATTCCAAAAAAAGAGGGCTATTTTGTTGAACCTTTCGATAAGATACACACAAAATGCCCTGTTAGAGCGGGAGACGAGATTCGAACTCGCGAGTGTTAGCTTGGGAAGCTAATGCCTTACCACTTGGCTACTCCCGCATTTCCAGTCACGGAATTCTACCACATTTTAGTCGAAAGACTAAAACCCGTTGAGACCCTTTTGGTCGGTCAGGATGCTGCGAATGGTCTGATCATTGAGGATCGGATTGATATCCGTTTTCCCATAAAAGCGCTTTCCATTTTTCACGTCAGCAAACATTCCGGTGATTTTTTTGTAGGAAACACCGTTTTCGTTGAGTGCATAAAACAGGTCGCAGTTATCATAAAATGCTTCCTGTCCAGGCAATAATATCGTATGATCGGGCAGTTTTAATTGATGGGGTTCACTGTAAATAGCGCGTTTGCTGCCATCGGAAAGCACAAACCCAGTTTGCAGGATTTCGACAGGAGTTGAGCCGGTATTGCGAATGTACAGGTCAAACAGGACAAACCCTTTTTTCTTGAACATTTCGTGCTTCACATCTTCAATAATAAAGTGCAGATTTGCCATTTCCTTTTTTCGCGCAAACAGGCCGGTAATTCCACAGATAATCAAAATAATGTACAGCAATGCGACCAGCAAAAATCCAACAACACCCAGTTTTTCAGCCTGATTTAATAAAGTAAACCAGCTGACTGTTTCAGTTAGTGAGAAAAGAGATAAATCCATTAAAAACCATGCCTTTCTGAACGCTTTCCTGCTGAAATGGGCCTTCGCTTTTATTTTATATGAATTATCCAATTCATTCAATTCTCTGTATGGGTTCAATACATGTGAGACAGTTGTGGGCTAACTGAGGGTAGTTGGCATCAATATCCTGTTTCGGGCTCATATTGTCCTAAGAACGATGAGGTTTGACATAGTTATAGCCCAATTCCAAAGAGAGGATGTCATATTAATGCTAAGGAAAATAAATACAATTATGAATGAGTTTCAGAGCTTCTACAAAGCATGAATTTCCAGCAATGGCATTTGTAATTAAAATTATAGATATTGAATCAGACAATTAAGAACTTCCGTTTATGATACACATAATAAAGGAGCAGTTAATGAAAAAGATTGCTATGTTTACGATGGGTACAAGAGGCGATATTCAGCCATATATTTTTTTATCCAGAGAACTTATCAGGAACGGATATGATGTAACGCTTGGATCACACCCCTGTTGGAGAAACCTGGTTGAGGATTCCGACATTCATTTTAAGCCGATTGGTCCGTATATTGATATAGATAAAGAGGCAGCAATTATCAGGGGGAAAAATTCAAATCCTACATTAAGTATGCTTAGGATGATGAATTTTGTTTTCAAAATTATTCAAAATTCAACACATGAGATTTTTGAAGTGTGTAAGGGCAAAGATTTAATCATTGTAAGCCATAGTCAAATGGGTGCAACAGAGGCCGAAGTGTTGGGAATTCCTACGGTTAATGTGACATTGCAGAAAGAGATGATTGCTGAAAAACTTAAGCCTCAGACCTTTTGGAATAAAGTGATCGGTCAGATCATTGGAAAACAAGTGGCAAAACCATATAACAAAATCAGGAAAGTATATGGATTGAAACCGATTCAATCTTCTGACGAGATTATTTCCCGCAAGCTGAATTTGATACCGATTAGTAAACACGTTTTAGAGAGAAATCCGTATTGGGAAGAGCAGCACATTCTAACCGGATATTGGTATGAGGATGAAGAAAATTATATACCTGACGAAAAGCTGGCTGATTTTCTCGCAAGTGGAGAAAAGCCAATCATTCTTGCTCTCGGAGCAATGTCATTCGAAGAAAAATCCGAAAAAGAAAAACTGGATATGTTTGTAAAAGCTTTTAGTAAATTGGGATATAGAGCCATTATCCAAGGATTTCAGAAGACATTACAGAATTATGATTTGCCAAAAACAATGATTTCATGCGGTAGTGTTCCGCACAGTTTCCTTTTTAAGAAATGTTTATTTGTTATTCATCATTGTGGATTTGGAACTTCAGCAGCTTCAATGATTTATGGGATTCCATCTATTCCGTTGCCACATGTTTTGGATCAGATGGGATTTGCCATGCAACTGTACAAGATTAATGTTGCAACAAAACCTCTAAAGTCCAAAGATTTGTGCGAGGCTTCAATATACGAAGCATTATTGGATATGAAAAGTACGTATGAGGAAAAGAAAAAGAACGCAGAGATACTTTCCGCTAAAATCAAAGAAGAAAGAGGTGTAGAAGAAGCTGTGAAATTAATTGAAAAAGTGATGAAGATATAACTTCCAGTTCGTTGTACTGGAAGTCGTAAAACCCTTGATGTCAAACAAATGCTACACGGATAAATCTTTGATTTTTGTAGGCTTTTCTTGATTTGAAATAACTTAATCTGAAGGATTTTATTAAACTGATCTCCACAGAATAAATTTTCCCTGGTGGTAGAATTAAATAAGACTGAGTTAAGGACCTGATGACACTTCCAGCAATTATATTCAGCTTAATCATGGCACTGCTATACGCCTGCGCTTACCATTTAATCAAAGGTGGCGACCTCATTTCATTTATTATCTATTGTTTTGTATCCATTTTTGGGTTCTTTGGCGGACAATATCTCGCATCCCTGATTGGGGTGCGTTTTTTCACGTTAGGGACAATTAATTTCGGTATTGGCACAATAAGCAGTATCGGATTGTTGCTAATTGGCGGATGGATAAGCCGTCCAATCCAATAGTTTTAGAAAGGTAAATCGATGAGCGACGTCATTTCTGGTGTTGTAAAATGGTTCAACACAACCAAAGGGTTTGGCTTTATTTCAACCGAATCGTATGGTGATGTATTCGTCCACTATCAGGACATCAAATCGGATGGATTCAGAAATCTGAAAGAAGGCCAGATAGTGAGCTTCGTACTGGAGAATGGTGCCAAAGGTGCCCGGGCCCACGAAGTTACTGTTCTGCAGGATCCATTTTAGCGGAATTTTTCAGTAAAAAAGTCTTTAAGGCAATGAGCGACCGTTGGCTCAACTTATGCGCGCGGTCTGTTTTTTGTTTTACCGGCTCTTTCAAAGCAGGCAGAATTCCCATATTTGCTTTGATCGGCTGGAACGATTCCGGATCAGCGGAGGTGATTGAACGGATCAGGGATGTGATCATAGTTTCCTCAGGAAGCTGGAGGTAAGGCTCCCTCTTTAAATAAGACGCCGCATTCATTCCCGACATTAAACCACTGGCAATATTTCCCATATATCCCTCAATACCGCTTAATTGCCCGGCTATAAATACATTGGGGTGTGATTTCAATTGCAGGAATTGATTCAACTGTGCCGGCGCATTGATATAGCTGTTGCGATGCATTTGACCATAGCGCAGGAATGATGCTTCTGCCAAACCCGGGATCAGTCGAAACACCCGATCCTGTTCGGGATAGCGCAAATTGGTCTGAAATCCGACCATGTTATATGCCGAGGCAAAGTTATCTTCCAATCGCAGCTGCAACACAGCCCAGGGACGTCTGCCGGTCCGGGGATCAATCAGCCCGATTGGTCGCAGCGGTCCAAATGCCAGCGCATCCATGCCACGTGCCGCCAGGATTTCAATTGGCAGACAACCTTCAAAGAACAACCCTTTCCCTGCTTTCACGCCTGATCGTATTGCTTCTTCGAAAGGCTTAAGCGGAATCGTTTCAGCAGTGAGCAATGCAGATACGAAGGCTTCATATTCTTCACGTGTAAAAGGGCAGTTGAGATAATCCCCTTTCTCAGTGACGCCACGGTTATAGCGCGATCCAGCAAATGCAATCTTTTGATCAATTGAATCTCCCTCGATGATCGGGGCAAGAGCGTCAAAAAAATAAAGGTGCTCCTCACCGATCAGTTTCGACAGGTCAGCGGCAAGCGCATCCGAAGTCAAAGGGCCTGAAGCGACAATCACAACCTGATCGCGAGGAATTTCCGTAATTTCTTTGCGGATCAATTCGATTCGAGGATGAGACTCAATTGCTTCATTCACCTTGATCGAAAAAAGCGAACGGTCGACCGCCAGCGCCGAACCAGCCGGAACACGGCATTCGTCTGCAATCTTCATTAACAGACTGTCGAGCATTTGCATTTCTGCGCGTAACAGTCCCGGAGCTTTATCAGGCAACGCTGATCCCAGGGAATTTGAACAAACCAACTCTGCCAATCCATCCGTTCGATGCGCAGCGGTCATCTTCAGCGGCCGCATTTCGTATAGCTTTACAGAAATATCACGCTGTGCTGCAGCCCAGGCAGCTTCACAACCTGCCAGTCCGGCACCAATAATCATAAGGGATTGATTTTCCGTTAGCATGGGTTTATTTTATTGTAAAACCACAAAGCCGATTGCAAAATATCCTGTTTAAAGTTGATCTCCTCAAAATATTGGTACAATTCTTGTGCGTGGCACATATCTTGCACTATACCGTTGTAGATGACGAATTAACTTCAGGGGCCTGCTATGTACCAATCACAAAAACAAGAACTTCGACCATTAACCTCAGCACATTTGGCACAGACGATGACAATTTTGAGTTTATCAGCAGAAGAAATCCGCGAGAAAGTTGCTAATGAACTATCGCTCAATCCTGCTCTGGAACTGATTGAGGAACGCGTCTGTCCAACCTGCCATCGGCCATTGCCGGAAAAAGGGGTCTGCCAATATTGTTTCACAACGCAGGCAGAAAACCCTGAAGGAAGCATCGTATTCGTCAGTCCGCGGGACGATTTTACCTATGATAACTACAATCCCAGTGGTCAGGGGGCAAGCAGGGAAATCCAGCTTGATTCAATCCAATATGAAAACCTGGCAGCTTACGTTCTGCGACAGATTGGGCCGGATCTAAAAGAAGATGAGAAGATGATTGCGGCACACCTGCTGACAGGGCTGGATGATGACGGATTTTTAACCGCCTCGCTGATAGAAATAGTGCAATACTATCATGTTCCGCCATCAAAAGTGGAAGCTGTAATTCAGCTGATTCAGCATGCCGACCCGATTGGTGTAGGAACCAGGAACCCGCAGGAGGCGATGTTGGTACAGCTGAAACACCTGCGTAATCTGATCAAAATCCCCAATGGTGCTTATGAATTGATCAAGGATTCTTACAACGACCTGATTCATGGCAAATACCGTGATTTGTCCAAACGCCATAACCTTTCGGTGAAACAAATTCAAAATGTTGAAAAGTTCATTGGGGAAAATCTAAACCCATTCCCAGGCAGAGCAGATTGGGGTGAGAAAGGTTTCTCCAATGGCGGTGAGATCGATACCTACCACTATCCAGATGTATTGATTTATTACCTGAATGAAAACCCGAAAAACCGGCTGGTGGTGGAAGTGATTATGCCAATCAGCGGTTATCTCAAAGTGAATGAGATTTTCAAAAAGGAGTTTAAAAACGCACCGGATACGAAGTCAGATGAATGGAAAACTGATATTGACAGGGCATCTCTGCTGGTGAAATGTTTGAATCAGCGCAACAATACCATGGTGAGATTAATGGAAATCCTGGTCGATATTCAGGAAGATTTTATCCGTCATGGAGACATGAACATTGTTCCAATCACCCGCGCACAGATTTCCCGAGAACTGGATGTGCATGAGTCGACTATCAGCCGCGCGGTTTCGAACAAAACAGTCATGCTACCCAACCGTAAAGTGATACCGCTGTCAGCTTTCTTTGACCGTAGTCTGAATGTACGTACCATTATCAAAGATCTGGTTCGGGATGAGAAGAAACCTCTGACTGACCAGAAAATCGTTGAGCTGTTGGACGATATGGGAATCGATATTGCCAGGCGGACAGTTGCCAAATACCGGGCGATGGAAGGGATTCTGCCCGCGCATATGAGAAACGCGATCAGTCAGAGAATTTAAATGAGCGAAATGGTCCAAAATATCCCGTTCCAGCTTGAAACGGCAGATGCGATTCTGTACAGCTGCATTACGCCGGCTTTCATCTGGTCGCTGGAGGACGGCACCCTTATAAAGGCAAATACTTTGGGATATGAGATGCTCACGATTGATGTTGCTCAAAATAGTGGGCAGCCAATCCATATGCAAACCTACATCAGGAATTGGAACGAAATTGAGGAATTCGGCAATCATTCTCTATGGCTTGATTTTCAGCTGGAGGGTGCCGGCGTCCGATCGGTTCAGGTCCGTAACAGCTACCTGTCAGAAAGTGATCGCATTCTGCTTACGGTCGTGCTGGATCGTAAATGGCAAACTGAAAACGTCAATGAACAACTTTTCGATTCTTTCAACCGGATCATTCGCCACGCTTCACTCACATTTTGTTCGCGTACCGATTTTGCGGAAAACATCGAGTCTTTTCTGGATACGGTTACTGTTGAATTAAACCTCGAAGATTTCATTTTGCTGCCTGATGAGATATTTAAACAATATGACCTTTACGACAAAATCAACGCTTTTACCCAGCAAAAACCGATCGTTCGCATGCTCAAAGAAAGCGGTATTGATTTCACAAACTACCCGGACGCAAAGCTTTCCGGAATATCTTTACCGGATTCAGAATCGATTTCAGGATGGCTGATCTATCCGGTCGTTACAGGAGATCAGCGGCTGGGATATTTTCTATTCAAATCCCGACGCAGCACGCACCGGCTGACAGAGTTTTACCGGATTCTGCTGGACGTGCTGTCGATTGAAATGAGTGAGCTTTTTGAGCATATGGAAATGACCAAATCGCTCTATCAAAGTGAATTCGAAAACTCGTTGAACGCCCAAATCATCAACAATATTTCCGAGGGAGTGATCATCACGAACAGCGATTTCCAAATTGTCTACATGAATCGGATCGCTTCGCTGATGTTTGGGTTTTCGCCTACTGATGTGATTGGTCACCCATTGGATAACCTGTTGGTATCTGCCGGCGGCGTGCGAAAGCTGGTCGCTGACTTGTCAGGACCTGAAAGCGGATCTGATTTATCCTCAGCAATTCAATACTTCCACCGCCGCAGCGGCGAGTCGTTCCCGTGTTTCATCCGTCTCTCCAGTTTGAAATTTGACCGGGAAAACAGCTACACCATTTTTGTGTTATCTGACGTCACAGAGAGCGAAGAGAGCAGGCTGAAAACCGAGCAGCTGGCACAGCGTGCTTTCCTGGGCGATTTTGCTTCGCTTCTGGCGCATGAAATTCGAAATCCGATCAACAACATCAACATCTGGGTACAGAACATCAAAAGCCAGTCCAAAGAAGATGACGAGGTCTTCAAAGCCGCGCATCGTATTGAGGAAGACAGCATGCGCGTTTCACAGCTGATCAGCAATATCCTCGCTTTTTCCCGACCGCTGAAGCTCAATCTTGAAGAAACCGATCTGACGCAATATCTCAACGATATCCTTGAACGATGGAAAATCAACTTTGCCCGCGCGGATATCAAAGTGTATTTTGCAAATTCAGACGGGATTCCAAAGATAATGATGGATCCACGTTCTTTGGAGCAGGTCTTTAATAATCTGATCGGTAACAGCGTTGATGCGCTGGATGGCAAAGGCGGTACGATTGCGTTCAAACTCGGATTGTACGATTCTGATAGCGGCAGAAAACAGGTTCAGATTTCAATATCCGATAATGGCCCCGGGATCCCTGATGAAATGATCGACCACATTTTTGAGCCGTTTGTAACTTCAAAAAAGAAAGGGAATGGCTGGGGATTGGCGCTCAGTAAACGGATTATTACCTCTCATCGTGGCACGATTCAGGTAAAATCGTACCCTGGCGGCACCGTCTTTGACATATTTCTCCCCCTGAATTCCGGAGGTTAATGCAGAATGGGTTTCACAATATTAGTAGTAGACGATGAAGAAAATTTCCGTGAAGGGATTCGACAATACCTGATCAAAAAGGAATATGAGGTATTCGATGCAGCAACCCTTGACGAAGCCAGAGCAACGTTGAACAGCCAGGCAATTGATATTGTGATGTTAGATGTACAGATTGGTAAAGAATATGGCCCGGATTTACTTTACGATATCCAGTTGATGCGTCCTGCGCCAAAAACAATCCTGATCACCGCTTATGGTGAAGTGGACATGGCCGTTGATGCGATGAAGAATGGCGCGTTTGATTTTCTGGCCAAACCAATCAATTTCCCTTTATTGGATGCTACACTGCATCGGGCAACCGAAGCGATCCGACTCCAACGCGAGATTGAAAACCTGCGCAACACTTACCAGAAAAGCTATTCATTCATCATTGGTAAGAATGAAAAAATGAAACGCGTATTTCGCGATGCCGAACGCGCTGCTGCAGCTCAGGTTTCAATTCTGATTCTTGGGGAAACTGGAACCGGTAAAGAGATTATCGCAAAATTCATTCATCAGTCAGGCCCGCGTGCCAGTAAACCGTTGATGCCTGTAAACTGCGCAGCGATTCAGCCGACAATTCTCGAATCAGAACTTTTCGGCCATGAAGCAGGGGCTTTCACTAACGCTGACAAAATGCGTAAAGGGCTGTTTGAGGTGGCAGACAGCGGTATTCTGTTTTTGGATGAGATATCTTCGATGTCGATGGATATGCAGGCAAAACTGTTGCGGGCGATTGAGGACAAAAAAATTCGTCGCGTAGGCGGATCAAAAGAAATTCCGGTCGATGTCCAGATACTGGCAGCTTCCAACCATGACATTCCAAAGATGATTGAAAAAGGCGAATTCCGTGAGGATCTCTATTACCGATTGAGAATTGTTGATATTCACATTCCTCCGTTGCGCGAGCGCCTGGAAGACCTACCTGAACTGGTGGGCTTTCTGTTGCGTCAGATCAGTCAGGAATGTGGGTTCAATATCACAGGTGTTTCTCCTCAGGTGATGGATGCTTTCCGCAATTATTCGTGGCCGGGGAATGTGCGCGAATTACGGAACGCACTGGAACGCGCAAGCATATTCTGTGACGGGGATACCCTGGAATTATCCGGTATTCCTTCCGATATTATTCGATAGGAATTCGAGCGGAGGACGAGATGTTATCGCCAAATACATTTCAGATTGTAGGAACAATACTGATTTTTGCAGGGGTAGTGGCCATTCTGGCAGGTATCGTAATCATGATATCGAGTGTGCTCTCCAGACAAAGTCAGGAAATTCAAAAACATGCCGCTCGACTTTCTTCGAAAGGGTTTACCGAGGAGTTGAGCGGTGCACTGGGCAATGCCGGTTATTTGATCAAAGAATTGAACACGATGATTCAATCCAGTCGTGGGACCGGGATGTCATTGGTAGTGATCGGTATCATTTTGACCGTAGGAAGCTTTATCCTGCTTAATCTAAAGCCGTAGTCCTTGTCAGGAGATCGATGAACAAAGTTGAAATCAACCGGAACCAATTAATAGACCTTTCCAACGCTGCGTATCAGTTGGGGAATTTGGAAATTGCGCGGAAATTGCTGATTGCCTGGCTAAAAGAGTATCCAAACGATCTGTGGATTCGCTACCGGCTGGCAATCGTCCTGTACAAATCCGGGAAACTGAACGAAGCTATCCGGTTGTGCGAGATAATCCTGAAAACCGACCCCGAATTTACAGAGGTGTGGGCACTGGTTGCAGTGTTGTATCAAGATCACAGTGATGAACGCAAGAAAGCCGCACTGCAGGTGAAGCGGTTAAAAGCATACGAGAGGGAAGACCAGAACCGGTTTTCACTGGGAAATTTATTTGGCAGAAACAGTTCACTCACTGCTGCGAGTGAACTGGAAGGGTCAGATGAATTTGATGTGATTTCCGCTGTCAGGCTGGCACGCAGTTCGAAACAACAGGAGGATATAAACTCTTATTTCCGTCTGCTGAAAATTTACCTGCGACGATGGCCAAAGGCAGTGCAGTTCAAACTACTGTTAGGCGACATGCTTGTGAAGGTGGGGAAGGAAGAAGAAGGCACGAGACTGATCCACTCCACCATCGAATCTGATCTGCTCGGTCAGGTCGCAAATCGGATTTGGAATAACAAAAATCCATACGCCGATCTCTGGCATGACGAATCTGTTTATATGCTGAACATGGAGCGGTTCCCGCTGCCGTTGAAGGTTTTAAAGAAAGCAAAACTGGATAAACTGGTGGCAATTCCAATTGAGAATGGCGATGGCATGGTATCCCTGGGCATCCGGATGGATCCGAACGACTCCACAGTTCTCGAAGCAAATGAAGGCCGAAGTCCATCATTAAGCTCCCTGCAGCCATCAGAGCTGGCTGAAGAATCGTTCCTTCCTGAGCCAATTGAAATTATGACTGAGCCAAGCGAAAATCCCAGTGAAAGCAAACTCTCACTGCGTGATGGAAAATCAGTCCAGATTTTTGCAGGATTAGGAAAGTTCTTCGGCAATAAGAAGAAAGAACAGGAAGGAATTCTTGATTCCATCCGTGAATTCGTCTACAAACTGGATGTGAAAGACGCTGATGATCGCTTCCCTGTTTATGTGGTAATGTCCACTATTGCAGGGTTAACCGCAAAATATGGGAAAAATAACAAGGATTTCATCGATCGTGAGATGCGAATGGTTGCCGACACAGTCGGGAATCGCGATGGTTGGAATGCGATGGTATTCTACCCTGACGAGTTCCAGTCAAATGGCAAATCATTGCTTGATCCACAATCAATCCGCAACGCACTGATCCGCCTGGATCAGACCTTGGCTGAGAAAGGGTCGATGATCGGCGCCCTGCTGATTGTCGGAGGGCACGACGTGGTACCGTTTTTCTCGCTTGCGAACCCTGCCATGGACGATGACCTTTCGATTTTGTCTGATGTTCCTTACAGCAGCTCAGACCCTGCCAAAATCATTGATCAGCAATGGCAGACAGGTCGAATTCCAGGAGATAAAACCAACGATCCGGGCTTGCTCCTGAGCCAACTCCGTTCCATCCAGGATTACCATCTGGCCAAATACAATGATGAACAACTCGTATTAAAGAAGAAGCTCGGTAAACCGGCGTCCAGAACAAAATTGGTCAAAGGGATCAAAAACGAACGGAGCTTCGGCTATTGCGCTGCGGTGTGGCAGAAGCCTTCAGTGGCTATTTTCCGTAACATTTCCGACAGTGCAGGGCTTCTGACCTCTCCAGCTACGCTGGCTTCCAATTTCCCCTCCAGCCGGTTGGAAGGGGCTGACTACGCCTACTTCAACCTCCACGGCATCAAGGGACAGCCTAACTGGTATGGTCAAAAAGATTCGCGTGACCTCTCGCCTATTCCAATGATCCCAGTCGCGTTGGAAATCAAAAACATTCAACCGGTGACGCAAACCCCGAAAATTGTATTTGCCGAAAATTGTTATGGCGCTGAAATTATCAACCGCAGTGAAAACAATGCGCTTTCACTGAACATGTTGTCCAAGGGAACGAAAGTGTTCATTGGTTCGACTGCAATCTCTTACGGTGCGATGAACCTGCCATTAACCGCGGCTGACCTGTTGTCTTATTTATTTTGGAAACACCTGATGACGGGAATCAGCTGTGGAGAGGCATTCCGGAGAGCACGCAAGAACATGGCAGCAGAAATCGAGAGCGGACACGGAGCGTTGGACTGTGAAATTCAGAAGACACTGATCTCATTCGTTCTCTATGGAGACCCATTGTACGCAGTGCTTGAAAACGCGGATATTACTGACCGCATGCAACGCGCTAAATCAGCCAAGAAGTATGAATTGCTGAAAGAACGGATGGACAGCAAATTGGTCATAGACTCAAACATGGCGCGACGAATTTACGATGAAGTAAAACAAATGTATGAGATGCAGGGTGTAAGTGACGAATTTTCTACTTATACCATCCAAAAACAGGTCGGTATGGCAAAATCCGGTGACGAGCGGGCTAAAATTGATCAAAACCATAACTACGTGATTATTTACTCAAAAGATACAAAGATGGGTTCAATGCTTGACAGGCTGATCACTCGTGTAACGGTCAGCAAGGAGGGAAAGATACGGAAGGTTTCGTTCAGCCGCTGAGCCAAAGCCTATCCAATCATAGAAAAATATGGTATAAAAAAAACACCCTGTTGTGTAGGTGATGTTGCACCTCCGTTTTGGGCCAACACAAATAAAAAGGGTTTTCTAGTTATCTTGATAATGCGATAGGCCGGAGCCAAGGCAGCGTCATGATTCGGAAGGCCGTCCTGCTTATGCAGGTTCAAAACTCCGCAGCACACGACACGGCGGGGTATTTTTTTGCCAAAATCAAGAATTTTGATTTTCAGAAATTGCTTTTCAAGAAGTCATTTTTCGTTTTATAATAAAGCCACTATATTCGTTCAGAATGGAGGAAATTCAATATGGCCAGTGTCACCTACAAACATGTATGGAAACGCTACGGGGATGTTGAAGTTTTGAAAGACATCCAACTGGAAATCAACGATAAAGAGTTCCTGGTTTTGGTGGGGCCATCCGGCTGCGGAAAATCGACCGCATTACGATGCCTTGCCGGGTTGGAAGAAGTAACCCAAGGTGAAATTCTGATTGGGGACCGCGTAGTGAATGATGTTTCACCGAAAGATCGCGACATTGCGATGGTGTTCCAATCCTATGCGCTTTACCCGCATATGACAGTTTTCGACAATATGGCCTTTGGATTGAAGCTGCGAAAGACGCCGAAGGAGGAAATCACTCGCCGCGTCAATGCAGCTGCTGCGACACTCGGCCTTGAGCGACTTCTGCAACGGAAACCGCGCGAACTCTCCGGCGGACAGCGTCAGCGCGTGGCGTTGGGACGGGCAATCGTGCGAAATCCGCAAGTCTTCCTGCTGGATGAGCCGCTTTCCAACCTGGATGCAAAACTGCGCGTACAAACCCGCTCGGAGATCAGTAAGCTGCATAAACGTCTGCAGACCACTTTCATCTACGTTACACACGACCAGGTTGAAGCGATGACGATGGCAGATCGGATAGCCGTGATGCATAAAGGCATCATTCAGCAATTGGATACTCCGCAGACACTCTATAACATGCCTGCAAACCTTTTTGTAGCAGGGTTCATCGGCTCTCCGTCCATGAATTTCTTCAATGCCAAGATCAAGGTAAATGATGGAAACGTCTACATCGTCAATGATTCGTTTACGCTGCATGTTCCAGACGATAAAAAAGCCCCTTATCTGGAGTTGAATGATCACGATATCATTTTCGGAATTCGGCCGGAAAACATTCATAACCCGGAATATTGCCCACCTGGGATCGAAAGCGCTGAAGTGGAAGCAACTATCGATGTGACGGAAATGATGGGGAACGAAATTTTCGTTTACTGCGTCGCAGGTTCAACCCAATTTGTTGCCAGAGTTGATCCGCGCAGTAATTTCACGATCAACGAAACTGTAAAGCTGGTCTTCGATATGGGGAACTTCCATGTCTTTGACCCGGCGGTGGAAGCTGAAAACCCACCAGCGATTCGCTGATTACGTTATAGATTAGCTTAATTAAAAACCTGCGCCGCATTTATGGCGCAGGTTTTTGTCATCTTTTTATCTGATACTATTTGATACTATTTATATTTGACCAGCACGTGGAGGATTTCACGTGCTGCGACGGAGACAGCGAATCCATTGCCTTTTTTCTTTGCAGAGCCACTGCCATAGATCTTCTTGACATTATCAACCTTCCCTGTATCAATAGAGAAGCTTCGCAGCTGTTTGGTTGAATCGCTGTCATTGTAGAAGGAATAGATTTCTTGATCGCCACTGTCCTTGCGGAAGCGATTACAATACAAATCCTTGGCATTCAATGGCACCAGCGGGGTCGGTTTCAGTCCCTGATAGACTTCGCGGTAAGTCATATAGGTCTTTTTCCAATCTTTGATTCGCGCTTTTTGGGCATCCGAGAAGGGCATCCATCTGCCAAAAATATCCTGCCAAATCAAGACCGGTGCACCACCGAATTCGGTTCGTTTAAGCACCTTCCATTTATCCTCATCACGTGACCAGCGAGCGACAACTGGCGCAATATGTCGTGGGTTCATGAAGCGGAAGACATCTACTTCCGGCATCGGGTCGGTATACCAGAATTCATCCCAAGAGGTAGTGATGAATTCCACTGGATGTTTGCGCAATGGGTGAGATTGTGTTTCTAATACGATACCCGGTTTCACTTTATTCAGCTTCAAGCGAATCGAATAAGGCAGATCGCGCATGGTGTCGAGATGGAAACCATCAGCATCCGTATCAATGATGATTTGAGCCATGCTGTCACCCATATCATCGTTGCTTTCGAACTCCCCACGATCCCAGGGAATCAATGGGAGCAACACTTTGATGCCTTTTTCGTGGAACTTATCAACTGCCTTTCGGATCGCTTCTCTACCGCCGGGAAAATCATTATAAAAATCCCACTGACTGCGCTTGTCAATCCCAAGCCGGGGATACTGGTTCCAGATTGTGACGGTATCGAAGCCTCCGAAAGCTTCCCCCTCTTTAACCACTTTGTCAACGTCAATTGTCAGCGTATCATGGTCGAGCACTTCGCTTCCATAGAGAAACAGGAACGAGTGTACGCCACATTCACTGAACCATTTCAGATCTGGTTTGTCATACTCTGAAAAGTCATAATTTGCTTCCCAAGCAGTGCGGTTGCGTTCAAATGCCTCGCTCCAGCCATCTTTCAAGCCGACAATTCCAAACTCAACTGTGTCATTATAGGAAGAATCCGGATTGATTTGAATCCAGTGCTCTTTCAATTCCTTCTCAGAAGTGATGTTAGAGAACAGTTTATTTACGTTTTGCGCAGCGCCGACATCGGTTAGATCACTGGGTACCGGAAAATTGACCATAAAGCCGAATTGATCGCCTTCTTCACATACAACCAGCGGAAGAAGCACATCAGTGCTGTAAAACATCTCACGCATCGGTATGATGATCGATTTCCCATTAGAGTTGGTAACCGGGTTTGATGGATAATAATGGACATCGGATTTTCCACCTGACTCCAAACCTGCCAAAAATGGGATGTGCATCTCCACTACAGTAGGAACTCCGGTCAGGTAGTCGTCCTTCACCTGATAAAGGACGGTGATTTTGTCCTGGCGGTCATTGATCACATGAATCCGCGCATAGATTTTTTCCTTTGCCAGCGAAAGGAAGAAAGTAACCATCTCCCAGGCTTTATCTTCAATAACCTTAACTGCTTCAATTCTAAAATCAGCTGATTTAAACTGGCGACCTCGCAAGCGCAGATTGAAGAAATCTCTTTTTAGGTTAGCCGGTTTGTTAAAGAAGCGATTGCTGACCTCGCTGAAGCACAACCCGTGTTTATAGTCAATCCCAACTCTGAGCGTTTCATTTTCAAAAGTAACAGATCGTTTCTTTGCATCATGTACCATCATCATTCCACCTCCTTCACACAACGGAATCCTACTGTCTCATAGCGATTCATTGCATCTCCCAGTTGGTGAACTTTCAAATGATAGTCATTGGGAATTGCGCCACATTCAGTGTGCCAGTAGTCAGGAGCATTGTAGGAAGTTCCTCCACGTAGAGTAATGAAATAGTGATGTTTATCACCGTCATAATTGAGTTCGTCAGTGAATTCCCAGACGTTACCGCACATATTGTATAAGCCAAACGGCGAAACGCCTTCCGGATATTGGTCAACATCACACAGTTTCATACTGTAGACATTGCATTTGGAATAATCTTTTTTGTTGCCCCAAGGATATTTGAAATGAGCATCGCCAGCTGCCAGGTATTGCCATTCGGCTTCGGTGGGCAGCCGCTTACCATAATGCGCAGCAAAGGCTCTGGCATCATCCTGGGTAACATTTACTACTGGAAGGTTCCCCTCTCCTTCCACATATTTACCGTCCTGCCAGTGCTTCAGAAAGTTACGCGGATTGGCAGGCTCGTATCCACTTTCCTGGAGGAATTGATAATACATTTCATTGGTTGTGGCAAAGACATCCGCCAGCAGTGGTTTTATTTCGACTGGAACAGGACCATGCTCCATCTGGCAGTCCCCTTCCTTAATCCGATGGACGCAACGATATATATAGCTTGTCCCTTCTACTCTGACAGATACTTGTTTGATAAGGTTCATTTTTTCCTCTTTTAGATGGTGTCGCCGGTAATGTTTTTTGCCCCTTTATAGTTGCGGATACCGACCATCAACAACACCGCCAGTACCGCCACATAGGGCAGCATACTGACAATCTGAGTTGGCAGATTAAAGGTGGACAACACCAGCGTCATGGCATTCGCATAACCGAACAACAGCGCAATCACGGTCGTCTTGAGCGGATCGCCCTTTCCAACCAGAATTGAAGTCAGACACAGGAATCCACGTCCACGTGTCATGTTCTCAGAGAACAGGGACATCCCGGAAAGAGGCATGTAAGAGCCAGCCAGCCCCATGCTGCAGCCCATGATGATCAGACCGATCCAGCGATATTTGCGTACGCTGATACCGGCAGACTGCGCTGCCATCGGATAAGAGCCAACGCCACGCAGCCTCAAGCCGAACGGTGTCATATACATGATGATATGCCCGATAATTGCATAGATATATGCCAGATACACGAGCAGAATATTGTTATTGAACAGTGTGTCCAGAAAAGGCACTTTTTTAAGAAAATCCATATCCAGCGTTGAGTAGCTGACAATTCGCGGATCTGTAAATTGGCCACGGGTGTTCCAGATCACTACCAACAGCAAAGTGGTTAGCGCCCAGGCAGCATTGTTGTAGGCAATGGATACGATCATGGCATTACAGTTCAGATGGTAGACCAATAAGCCATAAATCAGTGCCAAAACAAATCCGGACAAAACAGCAACCAATGAGCCGATCACCGGAGAGCCGCTAATGAAACTGCCATAGGCACCAAAGAATGCACCAACAAGCATAAAACACTCATAGGCCAGGTTGCCGGTGCTGATTTTTTCGTTGAAACAGCCACCAACCGAACCGATGATCAACGGACAGGACAAGCGCAGCGCTGCTGCGAAAGCAACCGGGCTGATAATAGTTTTTAAGACTTCAATTAGCATTTTGCGCTCCTGTCTGACGGATGATCTTGTCCAGTTCTTTCTTTTTGTTTATTCTGTCATCAAAGAACTTGAAAATTCCTTCAAAGTCGATTGAAACGAGAATTACGAAAATCATTTGTAAAAGGTTAACCGTCAACCTATTCAGGGCTGTTCCTCTTTCCATGTTCATAGCACCGGTTTTGAGGGCGCCCCAGATGATTGAGACGAAGATCAGCGCTATTGGGTTTTGCTTACAGATGTTCGCAATCATAATTCCTTCCCAACCCATGGTGTAGCTGAATCCGGAGACATAGCGATAATAACCGCCCGTCACCTCCACACCACCGGCTAGACCGCCCAGGAATCCCGAGAGTACGAAAATCGACAGGAAGGTCTTTTTCACGTTCACACCGCCAACCAGAGCGAATTTCAGGTTTTCACCGACCTGTTTCAGTTCATAACCCTGAATAGTGTAACGATAGAGGATATACACAAAAACACAACAGAAAATCCCTAGCAGGAATCCCCAACTGGCAGACGTCCCTTTGATCAGGGATGGAAGACGTGCTCCTTTCATGATATTGGGTGTCGCAGCAGTGGTGGTTGTGATCCCCAGCGAAGGAATGATCACCCAGATGACGAAGAAATCACAGAAAAGCGTAGCTATAAAGTTCATCATCATGGTGGTAATGTATTCATTAATTCTGAAGAACAGCCGCATCACTGCAGGAATAATCATCCAGATCACGCCGGAGAACCCCGCAGCTACGAGACAGACGATCATATGGACACCCGCTGGCAGCTTGTAGAAGTAACCGATCACAGCTGCGATAAAAGCCCCCAGGTACATTTGACCTTCAATACCCAGGTTATTCACACCGGATTTAAAGGCTACGATGGCAGCTGCTCCGGTCAACAGACAGGGTGTTGCCCAGCGGAACGAGTTTCCAATGGCGACTCTGTTGCCGAAAGCACCTGCTACGATCAACTTGGCTGCTTTGAGCGGGTCTTCGCCCTGCGCATAAATCAAAAGCGCACCGAGCAACAGGACTCCGATGAAGGAGAAAAAGTAGCGGGCGACCTCAACCCAGATTCCACTGGTCAGATCAAACCGCTTCGGTTTGGCTATAGTTTCATTTCCAGACGTCATCTTCACCGCCTCCCAACATTAATAGTCCGATTTCCTGCTCAGTTTTCTCGTGATAGTTCCCGGCTTCTATCAGTACACCGTTGTAAATCACATAAATACGATCCGAAAGCTGCATGACCTCATTAAGTTCGTGGCTAACCAATAAAATCCCTTTTCCCTCACGGGTGATTGCAAGCAGTTTTTCCCAGACAAATTCGATCGCACCGACATCAATACCACGGGTGGGGTCTTCGATGATCAACAGCTTATTATCCTGAATGCTTTCCCGTCCGACAATCAACTTCTGAATGTTCCCACCCGAAAGACTTTTGAGTTTTTCATTCAATCCCTGGGTTTTTACGTTGAATTGAGCGACAACACGATCAGAAAACTCATCAATTTCCTTATGGTCAAGGAACACCTTGCTCTTGAATCCATGAGCGACATGGTACCCCATGATTGCGTTTTCCCAGATCGTTCCCTGTGGGTTTCCGCCAGCATTCAACCGATCCTGCGGGATGTAACCAATCCCCATCAAGCGTGCATCACGTGGCGTTCCATTGGTGATATCTTTACCGTTGAACAGGATCTGGCTGCCTTTTTCCGCATCACTCAATCCGAAGAGCGCTTCCACCAGGAACTGCTGACCTGAGCCAGCAACACCGGCTATGCCCACGATTTCTCCCGCATGAACATCAAAATTAACATTCTTGACGCGAACTACGCCTTCTTTGTCCTTTACCGTCAGGTTTTTCACTTCCAGGATGACTTCACCTGGTTCGACCGGATCTTTATCTGCTTCCAGCAGAACTTCACGCCCAACCATCATATTAGCGAGTTCATTCTCGGTAATTTCGGAAGGTTTCACATTTCCGGTGACTTTTCCATCGCGCAGGACCGTAATTTCGTCAGCGATTGCGAACACTTCCTTTAATTTATGCGTGATCAGGATAATTGTTTTGCCATTTTTAATCAGGAAACGAATCGCTTTGAAGAGGCCCTGAACCCCCTGTGGAGTCAAAACTGAAGTGGGTTCGTCCAGGATGATTATTTCTGCACCCTTATAGAGAACTTTGACAATTTCGACCTGCTGCAACAGCGAAACGGGTATTTCGCTAACTTTGGCATCCAGGGGGATATTGAAGTGATAGTCCCGGCAAATCTGCTCAACCTTTTCACGATTCTTTTTTTTATCGATGAACATTCCGTACCTGGTTTTCTCATAGGCATAAACAATGTTTTCGATGACAGTTAAATCATCGAACAACATAAATTCCTGAAAAACCATTCCGATCCCGTTTTTAGCAGCATCGAAGGAATTGCGGAAGTGCATTTTCTTTCCGTCGATAATGATTTCGCCATAATCGGGTTTGTAAATCCCGCTGAGGATATTCATAAGCGTGCTTTTGCCAGCTCCATTTTCACCGATCAAGGCATGGACAGTCGCTTTTTCTACCTTCAGGGTGATGTTATTATTTGCGATCAGCGGACCGAACGATTTGACAATATTACGCATTTCCAGATAATGTTGTTCTTCATTCTGCATAAGGCTGCTCCATCTGGATTGAACTTCAAATTGATAATAAAAACAGGAGGAACGATTAGATTTATTCTAATCGTTCCTGATACATTTACCTTTTAGCTTCTGGAGATATTATTCGCCAGATTGATCAAAGTTCGTTTCACGCCATTCTTCGTACTTGCCAGCAAAAATATCCACATTGCCGGCGATGATATCGTCTTTAAGTTGAACAACTGTCTCCGCAAGTTCGTCACCGAGGTTGGGGAGATCGACATCGGCATAAGCTTTGCCGCCGGCATTGAGGTCAAACTCAATTGCGAACGGAAGTTCCTCGCCATCCAACCACATATGAGCGGTTTTGTACACAGCAACGTCCATCGATTTAATCGCTGACCAGAACACAATCGGATCGATATCGCCTTGCCAGTCATCAACACCGATGCAGGGCAGTTTCAGATCAGCACAGGCAGAGATAACGCCATAACCGGAAATGTAGGCGCTCTGGAACAGAACGTCCATGGTTGGGTTGTTTTTCGCCAGAGCAATGGTTGATTCATAGCCTTTTGTTGTATCCGACCAGTCATTGGTGTAGGCTTTGATCACTTTTACATCAGTGCCGTTGATTTGGTTGGCATAATCGATTCCAGCATAGTAGCCAAATTCGAAGCGGCGCATGATCGGGGTGTCCAGTGGCAGCATCAGACCGACCAACCCGGATTCAGTCTTACTTGCAGCCACAAACCCGGCAATGAAGCAGGATTCATATGGATCAATGGTGACGGCTGAGGTATTGGGGAATTCTGTCTTTTCATAGGTATCCAGGAAGATAAACTTTGTTTCCGGATACAGATCGTTCAGCTCCTCCATCATGTCTTTGGCGGTGGCCATAACGTCATCACCCTGGGTGTAGATCAAGTTGTATCCTTCAGCAGCCATGGCACGAATCTGTTCTGCCTGTTCTGCAGTTTCGAAGGTCTCGATACATTTGACTTCCCAGCCCTCGGCTTCCAATTGCTGGAAACCAGACCAGATCAGATCGGTGAATTCATTTCCACGCGGAGTGGACGTAATCAAGGCCGCTTTGTGCATATCTTCAGCAAACGATGCGGTTACAGCAATCCCAAGGACAAATAACATGACTAAAAGTAAACTGATAACTCTCTTCATTCTTTCCTCCGTTGTTTTTTTGGTTCAGTTTTCTTTGCAATCAGATAGTATCGGGTGATTATCTAAACCTTTAGTGTTTTGCATGAATTAATTTTCATGATTATATCACTAATGTAAAATCGAACGATAATTGCAGCCGGCCCTGCACAAAATCGGACAGGTGTTGTTGTTTAATGCCGAAAGGATAGAATATCGTACCGGCAGCGCGCGCCAGCAACTCGCGGTATTTGACCTTGTCAACGTGATCGATGGTGATTTTCGCCGGTTGATCCCAGGCAAAAACATCCTCTTTGGTGTAGATGAAAGAGACTTTCTGCCCGGCACCCATCTTTCGGCCGGTCTGATCCAGCAACTGGAAGGCAGCGCGCACAGCAGCGGTTGGCGTTTTGTAATCGTCAAGCTCGCGACTGATGCGGTTGGTGAGCACCAGTTCCTCCAGCGGGACTTCGCCATCGTTCAGTTTTTTTAACTCAGCCTTGAACACAGCGAAAGCAGCCTGCAGCCTCTCTGGAAAGTGTTGTTTGGAAGAAGCCTTCGCCAGGCAATCCAGCATCTTCAGTTGCACGTTCACCACCCAGGGCGGTAAATCACGCCGGCGTGATTCGATCCCGCGAATCTTGAGACTGCCATCCTGAAATACGCCAAAGTAACGATTGGGAACCGGATAGTTGTCGTTTGTGCGTGAAGGGAGGAACGCGATCCAGCGATAGATGCCATCAATCGAGATCATCATGCGGGTGCGGCGTGAGATTTCCTCCAGCAGGAAATCATAATCCGCCACAGTGGTACATCCAGGCTTGTAAATCCAGAGCGCATCCACAAACATGTGCAGCAATTCAAAGCCCTGTTCTTCACAAACCTCTTTGGCGCGCAACAGCGCCTCTCTTCCACCAAACGTCACCGCCTCATGCGCTTCAATCCTGCCAAAACGCGCGTTCTTATACCCGAGAAAGCCAAAACAGACCACCAACAGCCATTTCAACGCCGAAGCGCGTGAAGCAAAATTCTTCGCAATCGCGCTTTCCTTATCTTTACAGGACTTCAGACGGTGCTTGATCTCAACCCGTTTTTGATACAGCGGTTTCAACGTCAGCGGAACAATCCCTGGCTCGTCGCTGGCGGGCGTCAAACCGTCCGGTAGCGGCACCTCCGGCGAAATGTTGCCATTGATGATCACCGCCGGATACATCGAGACAAAGTCAATTTGAGCGACGTTACAATGCAAGCCGACCCGCGGTTGGTATACCATTCCGCCGCGGTCACGCTGAATCAGCTCCGTCCCGTTCTTAAAGGTTTCCACCTGTTGTTTTTGCTCCGGTACCAGCACCTCTTTCTGCAGTGCGGTGATCATCTGCATCGCAGAGATTCCTGAGCCGGGCGAGACGCGCGCTGCGCGCTCAATTGGCATGGTGGTAACGCGTGCCGATTCAAGCGTGCCCGGCAGTCCATAATCCCGCCACATAACAGCGGTGCGCGTGTCAATATGGCAGCGGCCGAACAGGTGTGCTTCCCGTTCACGGTAGATCACCTGACCGTACGAAAAATAAGTAAAGGCCTTTTTCCACAGCACATCGCGCTCGCTGTCACGATTCATGCGCAAACGGATGCCAATTTCTGTTTCTTTTTCCGCCAGAAACGGAAACAGCCAGCTGTCGCCCCACTGTGACAAGACGATATCCGGATCAATTTCATCGATTAACCGGTTCAAGGTCTCCAACAGCGCTGCCGGATCATTCAGGCG
Organism: Chloroflexota bacterium; assembly: GCA_012799995.1. Classification (GTDB taxonomy): domain Bacteria; phylum Chloroflexota; class Anaerolineae; order Anaerolineales; family Anaerolineaceae; genus Flexilinea. Next base: position 28,577 of record JAAZKE010000060.1, read on the forward strand.
CACAACCTTCGAACGGCGATGCCCATCCGATATCAACAGGTTCTGGGGTGTGCCTTTTGCGGGATTACAGTCAGGGGCAATTTCCATCAGGCGAAAAACCGGATGAACCGGTGTGATATCCCAACGACTGTTCAATACGGAAATGTCAGCGATGCGCAGCGTTTCCAACTCATAGGAAAGGGCACAAAACGCCATTGGGAACGTTCCATAGCGTGCCGCATGGTGAATGTGAATTGCCAGGTCAGCATTGTAGCAAATCAGCCTGGGAAAAGTGCGTTTTATCTGCAGAAAGACCTCCCGTTGCCGCACGGGATCTTCCATGTCAATTTGCAGCACACAAACCGGGTCGCTCTTAAAAACATCGGTCTTGAACACACGCTTGAGACTCAGAACACCGGCACGGTTCTTGAGCATCAGGCAGCAGGCATGCAACAGCTCACGATTTCCACTCACGTAAAAGGTGAGCGGAAAATCCTGTTTCAGGCAAATCCGGCGTCCATCTTCCAGAATAAACCACAAGCGTACCTGATCCGTTTCGTCCTCATAAAGATCAAGCAACCAGCCTTTCGTTTCCAGCATCATCGGAACGTTCTTTGTTCTACTCCGGATCGTCCGCCGATCCAAGCAGGCTGATCAGATCCGGCAATTCTGGAATCGCGCCGTTGTCCGGCTTGGCAATGCCGGCGATTTCGCATAGCTGATCGATTTGCTTTTCAGCCTGGCGCAGTTTTTTGAACGTTTCCAACAGCATCGAAATCAGGTAGACATCCATCGGGAACAGGTTGCTGGCGTAGGAAGCTTCGGCAATGTGCAGTCGTGACAGGCTGACCAGCTCAATCATCAGGCGCTGATCCTCGCGGCGCAGCGCGCGGGTGAAGCGCTTTAACGCCTGCTCTTCTTCAATCCAGGTTTGGGTTGCTGACTGTATGGTTCTTCCCATGATTCCTCTTTTCTCAGAACAACGGCAACTGCTGACGATCTTCGGCAAAGACGGGCGCCGGTGTGTCTACAATCTGGTGGAATACATCGGCGGTGTCACGCAGCCGATCGATCAGTTTGTTCCGTTCGCCATAAATCCTTGAGGATAGCGGAATACCAATCAGAATCGAATTGTTTTGTGCCAGTTTCAGCAGATGATCCAGCACATCGTCGAACAGCCGTTCCGCTTCTCTCCTGGGGACAGCTTCATCAAAAAATGAAGACACCAGATCGAAAATCAGGATTGACATGTCGCGCAAATGGCGGTTACCAGCCAGCAACGCTTCACTTTGGTAGCAGGTGAAGGCACGCGCCAAAACGATGCGATGCAGCGCAGCAACCGGATCAGAAGTGAGCGAGCGCAGCTTCTGTGCAACAAAGTACATGTTGCTGCGATTGCCACAATCGAACAGATACACCGATTCGTTCAACGACAGCCGGGCACAGATCTTTAATAACTGACCGCTGGCAGCGTGTTTTCCACTGAGTACCGCCAGTCCATGTGGCCGGGGAAAATAAGCGGGAAAGGGAGATAGAATTGTGTTCATATCCTGATTATAGAACAATATTTCTATATGTCAAGAAAAA
>JAAZKE010000061.1 GCA_012799995.1 Chloroflexota bacterium
AGCCTTACTTTACACATAGTGTCGCCGTTGCCATGATCCTCAGTGAAATGAAAGTCCAAAGCTCGGTGGTTGCCGCTGGACTGCTGCATGACACCGTGGAAGACACTACCTTAACGCTTGATTTCCTCTCGGAGACATTCAGTGAGGAAATCGCCAAACTGGTTGATGGCGTAACAAAACTCACCAATCTTCCCAATGCGAGCTCGACTGAAAAACACTTCGCTCATCAGACCGACGACGCTGAAACAGAGGAAGATTCTCCCATCTCTCAAAGCCAGCGCGAAGAAATGCAGCGTGACCGTAAGCGCCAGCTCAAGAATGAGACGCTGCGCAAGACATTCATCGCGATGGTTGACGATGTTCGGGTGATTATCATCAAGCTGGCTGACCGGTTGCACAACATGCGCACGCTCAGCCATATGAGCCGTGAGAAGCAAAAGCGAATCGCCAAAGAAACACTGGATATTTATGCACCGTTAGCAAATCGGCTCGGCATCTGGCGTATCAAATGGGAGCTGGAGGATCTGGCGTTGCGATACGTTCATCCCGATGAATATGCCCAGATCGCTGAAACGCTGGCAACGACGCATACGCTGCGCGAAAAAGAAATTCTCGAAATCATCGAAAAACTGGAATCAATCATGGAGCTGGGGAAGATTCCCTGCGAAGTGAGCGGTCGCCCGAAACACATCTACTCCATCTACTCAAAAATGCTTGATCGCGACAAACCGCTGGAAATGCTGCGGGATTTGCGCGGCGTGCGCCTGATTGTCAAAGACATTCCCTCCTGTTACGCGGCTCTGGGACAAATTCATACCCACTGGCGGCCAATTCCGGGAGAATTTGACGATTACATCGCCGTTCCAAAGGATAATTTCTATCAATCTCTCCACACGGCTGTTTACTATGACGACGGCAAACCGCTTGAAGTGCAAATCCGGACCACCGAAATGCACCAGAACGCTGAATATGGGATCGCTGCTCACTGGCGCTATAAAGAACACGCCAAGTCTGATGCGGCATTTGAACGAAGGTTGGAGTGGTTGAGGCAATTGATGGACTGGCAGAAAGACGTTGAAGACGCCGGGGAATTCATCGAGAGCATGAAATCCGATGTATTTCAGGAACGCGTGTTTGTGTTCACACCCAGAGGCGACGTGATCGATCTGCCCATTGGCTCAACCCCCATTGACTTTGCTTATACTGTCCATACCGAAGTCGGGCATCGCTGCCGCGGCGCAAAAGTGAACGGCAAGATGGTTCCACTCAGCTATCAACTGAAGACCGGCGACCAGGTGTCAGTGATCACTACCAAACAGGGCGGGCCGAGCCGTGACTGGCTCAACACCAACCTCGGGTTGGTTAACACCCAGCGGGCGCGCTCCAAAATTCGTGCCTGGTTCAAGTGGCAGGATCGTGAACAAAACCTTCAGCAGGGCAAAGAGATCATCAAGAAAGAGCTCCAGCGTCTTGGCATGGCCGATATCGACATGAATGAGATCTCGCAGGAACTGGATTTCAAACATGTAGACGATCTCTACACCGCTATTGGCTGCGGTGATATCTCTTCCTATCGCGTCATCAACAAAATCAACGAACGCTTTAAATCCAAATTTGACCAGATTCTCCAGACCAAACCGCACATTATCGATAAAGGCAAAACCTCTGAGGTCACCGTTCTGGGGACAGGCAACGTCCTTACCGTGTTGGGAAAATGCTGCAATCCAGCGCCAGGCGATGAAATTATCGGCTATATAACGATCGGGCGCGGCGCCACCATTCACAAGATTGACTGTCCCAACGTAGCCCGTGTCAAGTCCAAAGAGCGACTGGTACAGGTTTCATGGGGAAAACCAGCTGATCGCTACCCGGTGGCAGTGACCGTCAAAGCGTATGACCGGCAGGGCCTGATCAATGACATCACCAATATGCTGGTCACGGAAAATATCAACCTCGAAAACATCAACGTCAAGATTGCTCATAACTATGCGAATATCCAGCTCATTATTACCGTTTTGAACATCTCCCAACTGAGCCGTGTGCTTACAAGAATCGAGGGATTGCCGAACGTAATTGAAGCCTTTCGCAACAAACCCGGTTGACAGACTTAAAATTTCCTGTAAATTTTTTATAAATAACCCCAAACGTTCCTTTACATGAGACCATGATTAAGGTAGAATACGCAAATTAAAGAATATCTGCTTGAGAAATCTTAAGCATCTTTTTGAGGAGCAAATCGATGGCGAGAATTCGTTGTAAGTATTTAGATTGTGCATTCTTAGACGATAACTACTGCAGCGCTGCATTAATTGAACTGGATTCCAACAAGGGCTGCCTGACCTACTCACCAGTTGCTGAGATTGAAACCGAGGATGACTGGGAAGATACAGATGAATCGGAAGAATGGGAAGAGCTGGAGGATGAGGACGAAGACAAAGATGACGACTCCTGGCTGGATGATGAAGATGAGGATTATTAAGTAGTCCGTATGTTGAATGAAAAAACCGAACGGTTGAACCGTTCGGTTTTTTTTCGAAATGCCGGTTCCAAAGAAAAAATTCACCAGCCAGCCATTTTACCCTTGTAAATTAATATAAATATGTTATTATTTTAGTGAAATAAATAATTAATTGATGTAATTGAATCCCAAGGAGGCAAAATGGCAAAATTCACTCGTGGCTGGCAGTTTACCGGAACAAATGAACCTTTAACCTTAGTAGAAAAGGAATTGAAACCATTAGATGAAGGTTATGTGCGAATAAAAGTACATAACGCAGGTCTATGCTCATCTGATGTTGGCGCCCTGCACGATCCGACCTGGATGGCTTTGATTAGCGTTCCCTGCATTCTGGGACATGAAGTTTCCGGCGAAATTCTTGAATTGGGTCCAAATGTCGAAGGCTGGAAGATTGGGGAAAGAGTCGCAATTTGCCCCATGCCCTACAATGGAGCGCTGGGTCCCGGATATGGTCGGGATGGCGGTTATGGAACAATCACCTCTGCACACTCATCGATGCTCATCAGGGTTCCCGACAATGTAAGTTCCGATCAGGAAGCAGCTGCTACCGACGCCGGAATGACATCCTACCATGCTGTCGTAGTAAAAGGCGGCGTAAAAAAAGGCACCAAAGTCGGCATTATTGGTCTGGGTGGACTTGGAACAGTCGGAATGGATGTAGCCATCGGTAAAGACGCCAAAGTATATGTGGCTACCAGAAAAGAAGCTGCACAGAAAAAAGCAAAGGAACATGGCGCTTTCAAAGTAGCTGCGAACGTAAAGGACTTTAAAGATGATCAATTGGATGTCATAGTTGACTTCGCCGGCGCCGGAATCACTACCAAAGAAGCAATGGAAACTGTAAAACCGGGAGGCAAAGTGGTTCTGGTCGGAATGCACACGCCTGAATTTACTATAAACGGCAACGATCTTATTCTTCGCCAAACTCAACTTGTGGGATCTATGGGCGGGACAAAAGAGGACATTGCTGACGTTATCCAATTAATCAGCGAAGGAAAACTGAAAATCGGAGTGGAGTTAATTCCGTTGAGCGCTGTTGGAGAAGGCC
>JAAZKE010000062.1 GCA_012799995.1 Chloroflexota bacterium
ACAGCATTGTGATCGGGACTATTTTTCTGCTTGGATTTTCTCCGCAGGGATTCGTAGAACTGCGAACCGCGCCTCTTGATCAAATCCGCAACCTGCTGAGCCTGGCAATTTTCGTTGGCCCGGTTGCCTATATCTCATGGACGGTTGCCTTTGCCAAAACCGACAAAACCTCGCATGTCAGCAACTACATGTTCCTGATGCCGATGCTTTCAGCCTTCTTCGGATTTGTCCTGAATAATGAGATTCCCGGCCCGAACACCATCTACGGCGGCTTGTTGATCCTGGGAGGCATGGCTCTGTTCAATTTTGGTTCCATCGTGTTCAATGGCAATAAAAAACACGTTGGCGCTTCAGTTTCAAAAGATTAATTTTATTTGAATAATATTTGAATAATTTAATTAAAAAAGCCGAACGTTTCAGCGTTCAGCAGTGAGGCGGGGAGGGGGGGATTCGAACCCCCGGTTGAGTTTTACCCCAACAACCACTTAGCAGGCGGCCCCATTCAACCACTCTGGCACCTCCCCATGCTATACCACTCCAGGCGGAGGGAGAGGGATTCGAACCCACGGTGAGTTGCCCCACACCTGTTTTCAAGACAGGCACCTTCAACCACTCGGTCATCCCTCCGTACAACAGAGAGATTTTATCATGTTTGCGGAGCCCTTGCAAGCCAAGCCAGCCCTTTTGTATAGGTCGCGAAAATGTGCAGATTTAAAAAGCAATTGCCAGTTGTTATGGATTTGGAAGAGAAAAGAAGATAGAAATTTACATAATAATTAGATTGATAAAGATTAATCGTCAATTGGTCGTAAGAGAGTAACCTCAATCAAATCTCCAATCTGCCACTTCTTTCCAGGAATAGTATGAACAAAACCATTGGTTGCTAGGCAGTTTGCTTGCCCTGCTCTTTTGAAATTCAATAATTTGACTATTAGTTCACCATCATCATCGTGGCTTACTTGAGCTCCAAGCAAAAATTTAAATCCAGTTGGTGCATCAACTTCTTCTGTTAAACGGGCGGTAACAACGTATTCAAACGGCTTTTTAAGCCCCATCAAAGATGCAATGATTGGACGTACAAGCCAGTGTAGTACATTAAGACAACCATATGGAGGACCTGGAACAACTATAACTGGCTTCCCATCGATATTTGCCAATGCTGCAGGTCGTCCTGGTCCACATTGTGTCCAATGAAAGAGCAATACACCCCTTTTCCCCAACAGCCTAAGTGCATAATCTTCTGATCCTTTTGAGGATCCTCCATTAATTAAAACAAGATCATTGTCTCTTAACATTATATTTAAAATATTGTTTAAATCATCAGGATCATCCGCGGTAATTGGAAAAAGATTTACCTGTGCACCAAACGATTCAATCATTGCCTTGGCCATTAAACTGTTGCTGTCTACATTTTTTCCTCTTGAAAGCGTTTCACCGGGTTGAATCAACTCTGTCCCTGTGGGGAGAAAAGAGACATGTGGTTTCCGAAACACCGGAACAGTTGCAAGATTCCCTATTGCCAAAATAGCAAGGTCGGTGGCGTTTATTTGGCGAAAAGCCGGAAGTAACAGTTGTCCTTTTCGTACTAGGCTTCCACATGGTTGTACATTCATGTTCTTGGTAACTGTGATATCTTCCAAAAACTTCAATCCGGTTTTTTATTCTCTGATCTCGACCATTTCAATTGGAATGATCGCATCATACGGCTCCGGAAAATCATCTCCAGTATCAGCGCGCACAAAATCAATCCCCATTTGCCATTCATTGAGATTCAGTGGAATTCCATCCCGAAAGCGATCGCTGCGAACAGCAATGCCATCCATGGAAGAGGCACGAACGACTGGGATATTTTCTTTTGCAAATTGTGGTTGCGAGAGCACCCGTCCCAAGGCTTCTCTAATTGGAACCCAGACTTCCTCAAGTGGATTTGGCCAGTTTTGCCTAAACAGTTCCAATGCCTCTTCCGATGTAACATTGATTTTAATGTCAGTCATTAATGGCTCCTTTAAAAACATCCGTTAGCGTTCTCCGATGCTAACCATAACGCCAGCATCAAAAATTTCACATTTATCTGCATAACGGACAACTTCATCCATTTTCTTCCTGTCGATTACACAGAAACCGGATAAGTTATCAGCTCCCATATCCAATAACTGCGGCGCCAGACAGATGCTGGGCCCAACAATACTGACTTTTACATTTTTACCCGCCAGTGCCAGCAAACGAGGAAGGGTTTTATTTGTCAATGTCATGCCTGTAATAAAACAAAAATCCTGTTCAGGAATAAGATATTCACAGGCAGAATCCGGGTAATCACCTTTTCGTGGATTACGTTCCAAAATTTTTAATTCACATCGTCCTGCCAGCTGTTTTTCAATATGTGGGAAGTGCCCTATGCAGAGCACCTTTTTATTTTCAACCTGGTTCTGAAATGCAATAAATGCGTTTTTCTTCCGTCTGGTCTCTGGGACAAGATTTTTAAGATCAATATCCTGCAGCCCACCGAGCTCTGTTACTTTTTCAATACTGTTATAAAAACAATTTAATGCCGCTGCACCCAAAGATGCTTCGAGAAAATCCCATGATTTAATTAACGCGCTCACATCTTTGAGTGTTTTACCTTCGATTATGCCTGTATTTAATCTTACTGGTCCGCGCTCTTTAATGGTCATTGCCACACCTGTATAAGGACCAGCCCAGACTTCAGTCCAACCGACTCCCAGAGAAAAATGATCCACTATTAACGTAGAATCAACACCTTCTATTAACTTATCGTAGAAACTCCACGCTGAGTCCATTCTTACCTCTCAAAGATCGATTGAATTTTACACGTCTCATTCCTTGATGAACCAAGAGAGTTAGTTAGAAAGCATTTGATTCCTAACATTCCTCCTTGATTCATCACAGGCTATCATCATATTCGACTATTTTTGAATTCCAAGAAGTGCGTTCGCATCTTCGTCTGAAATTTCAATTTGATAAAAGAGTTTAAAAAATTTCTGGGTTTCTTTGACCATATCATATTTGAAGATATCTGGATAAAGCATATTGGCGACATATCTCAGACCCAGGTATTGTTGAGATGATGGCGGTCTGTCAATCCAACTGAAAGGAAGGTTAGGCGCTTCATATACACGTCCATTCTTTACCGCGTCTATATTAGCCCAGTCCGGATTTGTAGTGATCTCATTGAAGGGGCTGGTGCTTCCTTTACCCATGAAAATCACTTCAGGGTTCCATGCAAGCACCTGTTCCAGAGTGACAGGTGTCATTCCCGATCCAGGGGTATTTTCGACATTTGCGACATTTTTAGCACCGGCATATTTAAAAACTGCTGCATGGGAAGAAGTGTCCGGCTCTGTTGCGAGCCCATTTGGTTTCTCTGCGTAATAGAGAGTAACACGAGCTTCATCAGGGATAGACGCAACTTTTGTTTGTACTTCCTTAAAAGTTTCCTCACAATATTTTGCCATTTCTTCGCAACGTTCTTCTTCACCGAAGATTTTGCCGAGGAAGCGATAAGCTTCTGCACGTTGGGGGAACAATCCGTCTACTACAATAACCGGAATCCCCAGTTTTTCCTGTAATTCATCGGCAGATGCGGAAGATTTATCATCCAGTTTCATTGGTCCCATGAAAATGTACGCCTGTGCGCCAGAAGCCAGAATCTGTTCAGCGTTGGCGGTTTTTCCGCCATCAAAATTGCCGAAAACCTGTAGCCCTTCTACTTCTGGCATAAACTTTTTCTGTTCAGGCGAAAATTCGGAGACAACACCAGCCATTTTATCAGGATTAATTGTATAGATCATCAACTGTGCCAATGGGCTTGGAAAGTATACTTTTTCCAGATTCTCCGGAGTTGGAATTTCAATTTCGCGACCGTTCATATCGATAATTTTCACGGTTTCGGCAACCAATACATCAGTGTTTTGGCAGAAACCTGGTATAGTGAAAACCATAATCGTCAACAGTACGGCGAAAAGCACAACTTTAATATTCGTATTTCTTCTCATATTTACTCCATCTTTCATCTGATTTTTTTATGAATACCGAGTCAGTGGTATACATACTGACTGTATTCGATTTTCCGGAACTTTAATTCTTTGGACTGATACGGGAAGATGATAGAGTGCGCTGAGAGACTGACTGGTCATTGCCTCTTGTGGACTCGCGGCTGAAATAAAAAACCCATCTTCCATAATTATTACCTGATCTGCAGCATGAAAACAATGAGCTGGGTCATGTGTAACCATTAATACACCTAGACCTAATTCGCAAAGCTTAGCAATTTCATCCAACACCCGATATTGGTTGCCATAATCTAAACTGCTGATTGGTTCATCCATAATAAGGAAAGAAGCTTGTTGAGCAAGCGCTCTTGCGATGATTACCAGCTGTTGTTGCCCGCCAGAGAGTAGTGTATAAGGTACTTGAGCAAGCTTAAGTAATCCAACCTGATCGAGGCAAGCTTCAGATATTTCTCGATCTTGCACTGTTTCCCTTGAAAGGGTAGATAAATGCGGTGTACGCCCCATACGAACAACATCAGAAACCGTAAATGGAAAAGGTGGACGATGTGCTTGAGGAATATATGCAAGATATTTTGCTCGCTGAGATTCGTTCAGGGATAGGATGTCTGTGTTATTGCAATGGACTTTTCCGCGACGGGCGGGAAGGATACCCAGCAGTGTTTTCAAAAATGTAGTTTTGCCGCAACCATTTGCGCCTAAAATACAGGAGAAAGTTCTCGGTTGTAACTCTAATGAAACACCCTTTACAATATCAATGTCCTTCTCATATCCACTTACAAGTTGCGTAATAACGAGAGGAGCGGTCGATGGTAACAGAGGTTTCAGCAATTCGTTACGGTTCATGCTTTTGAAGCCTTCTGTTTGAAGATAATGATAAAAAAAGGGATTCCCATCAATGAAGTTAGAATTCCGATTGGTAACTCAACTGCAAAAGCGTTCCGGCAAACCGTATCACATAACAACAGAAAACAGCTTCCCAAAATAGCTGATACTGGTAGCAATACCCGATAATTAGGTCCGGTTAATGACCTGGCAAGATGAGGAATAATTAAACCGATCCAACCTACCTGGCCACAAATTGATACGCTGGATGCTGTAATCAAGGTACATGCGATGATAACCTCCAAACGGACGTGTTTTGTACGAACACCCATTGTTTTTGCTTCTTCATCGCCAAATGAAACAACGTTCAGCCGCTGCCGATTAATATATAGAAGAATCATCGAAATGATTAGTGGTATAGCTACCTGTGGGATGTTCTTTTTAACAACATCAGTGAACGTCCCCATCAGCCAGAACGTGATTGCAGGAAGACTTTGTTCAGGGTCCGCGAGATATTTTACAACAGAAAGACCAGCGTTAAACAAACCTTTGATCAGGATTCCACCCAGTACAAGTGCAAGAACAGGATCGTATCGGATCATCCGTTCAAATCTTGTTGCACAGTAAACTGCCAAGATCCCGCCTGCAAAAGCAAAAAGCTGAATTCGGGAAATGGGTTGTTTTTGAATGATGGCAAGCGCAGCGCCAAAGCTGGCCCCGGCAGTCACGCCGAGAATATCAGGTGAGACTAATGGATTACGGAACATTCCCTGGTATGCAGAACCTGCCATACTCATACCAGCACCCACCATAAGGACAACCAACACCCTTGGTATGCGGATATTGAAAAGTACCGTTTCCATATTCAGATCGATGATTTTCGATGGATCTGAATAATGCAGGTAGACCGTGCGAACCAGATCCTGATATCCGATTGGATATCTCCCTAAAGAGAAGGACCAGAAGAAAAAAAACACCGGAAAAATTAATAAAACCGGCCAATATCGAACGAAGAAACGTTGCCTTATGCCAATTAATTTCAGATGATTACGGGAGAAATTTTCCATTATTTTAAACGAATCAGTTTTTTAAATAAAACAGGCAGCTTGAATTATCCAGGTATAGGAATTTTTTCCAGAACTCTTTTTTGCCAACAAAACCAGTGACCATCTCCTTCATTTGAGTATATTGCCCAAGGTACGTTCCATTCTTGGAAAAGAGCTTGATAAGCTTCATCAGGGAGGAGGTAAGAAGGGAGATGCTTTAGAAAATGCCTGTCCCTTCTAAAACTTTCGGGGTTCCAATCCGGATCATTAAGTTCACGATGCTTTTGAAAGGTGCTACTTCCTCGTCCTCCTCCAATATATGCAATTCCATCTGGTTCTAACACTCTATGAATTTCTTGAAATGCCCTATACTGATCTATCCAAAAACGCTGAGAGCCACGGCTTATTACCAATGAGAACAGATTATCTGTCAACGGGATATGGTGAACGTCACCGTCAATTAAAAACAACTTTTGATCCTTGTCTATTTTACGGAGATTGTCGGCTGCAATTTGAAGGCCTTCAACCCGAAGATCCATAAGAGCTATTTCTCTGATCTTATTTCTGCGTAATAATGCCTGACTTATCCCGCCAGGGCCACAACCAATGTCCAGAATCGATGCGCGCGAAAAATCGAGATTAGCCTGTTGTAACAGGGAGCAACGAGATAATGCTGTCTTGCAGATATCATCATACATGTTCGCATTCCAAACCGATTGACTTTGTGCATCAAATTGCTTATAGTCCATTTTCATTAAGATAAATTTTTATTGGTTAATACTCATAAACTTATTTAATGATTATTTATTTAATAAGTATACGAGTATTCAATTTCTTGTCAATGCTGTTACCTTGATCTGCCCAAGTCAGCCCCTTTTCTGAATTAATGAAAACGCAAATCAGCTCCCGAAATTGCACTCTTCATACGTTGGGTAGCTGGTCTGTGCGCCTGCTTTCTGAACGCTGATCGCGGACGCTTTCACTGCATTTCGCAGTGCAGTTTCAACATCGCTGCCATCGGCAATGAAATAAGCAAAGGTACCGAGGAAGGAATCGCCCGCACCGGTTGTATCCACCGCCTTTACTTTAAGCGCTGGAACATGCAGCGTTTTGTTTTTTGAGACATACAGAGCGCCGTCACTCCCAAGCGTAATAATGACAGCGCCAACACCCTTCTCAAGGAAAGTCTGTGCCGCCTTTTCAGCCTCTGCCACCGTTTTAACCTGCATGCCTGTGAGCAGCGCCGTTTCGCTTTCATTCGGACAGAAATAGTCACATAACGGGTAAATCTCATCCGGCAAGGGCTGCGCTGGAGCCGGATTGAAGATCGTAGCAACATTCCCGGCTTTGGCAATTTCGAGAAACCGTTGCGTCGTTTCGAGCGGAATTTCAAGCTGGCAAACAGCCGCGCCTGCGGAATGGATCACCGCTTTAGCATCATCCATCTCAGCAGGGGTGTTAGCCATATTGGCACCGCCAACCACAATAATCGAGTTTTGTCCGCTCTCTTCAACGGTGATCGCCGCAATCCCGGTGGCATGCTCCGCAGTTTGCCCTATGTGATCGGTTATGATTCCATACGATTTGAAATTTTCGAGGTATTGTTTGCCAAAAACGTCTTTGCCGACCTTTGCAAGCATCGTTACCTCTCCGCCCAGTTTTGCAGCCATCACAGCCTGATTGGCTCCCTTCCCGCCGAAAAAGGTATGGAAAGCAGTTCCAAGGATGGTTTCTCCCGGAATGGGCATCCGTTTTACTGATGTGACTAAATCCATATTGGCAGATCCGGCGACGCAAATTTTCGGCTGTTTCATCATTCCTCCGAAATTAATCTGATTTTCAGCTGATTATTGACTTGAATTATACTCACGGGCGTATTAATGCCAAAACCATGTACACAGTTAATTTATTTACCGTCAACGGATGGTTTGCCTGGAAATATAAACCCAAACGCTGTTCCACTGCCTTCTTTTGAATCGATATCTATCCTGACTCCATGTCGGTCAGCAATCTCCCTGGCAATTGCCAGCCCCAGCCCGCTGCCTTTCTGTTCTTCGTTCCTTTTCCCTTTATAAAAGCGGCTGAAAAGGAACGGCAGATCCTCCTGCGGAATCCCTTTGCCATGGTCGCGGATGACAACTTTATAAGAATCGCCCTGAGGCGCTGCTTCCACTGTTACCTGATCACCGCGCCTGGAGAATTTCACCGCATTATCCAGCACGATAATAAACATCTGTCGCAGCCGGCCATAATCGCCATAAAAAGAGACCGGCGATGCATTTATATCAGGTTTAATGGATATTTCTTTTGCCTGGGCAACCTGACGAATAGACCGTACCGCGTCTTCCACCACTGCTGGAAGGTTGATCTCAACACGTTCGATTTTGTAGTCCGGGTTTTGCAGCCGCGTCAGTTCCAACAGATCATTGACCATACGCTCGAGTTGGATCGACTCAGCCAGAATCTGGTCATAGTATTCCGAAACCTTTTGTGGATCCGTAACGATCCCATCATTCAGCGCCTCCACTGAACCACGGATCACAGTGACGGGCGTCCGCAATTCATGAGAGACGTTTGAGATGAAATCAGAGCGCATCTGTTCCAGTCGCTCACGTTCATGCTCAGTGGCATGCAGCTCCCCAGCCAGATTATCGATATTCTGAGCCAGCAGCCCAATCTCATCATCTTGCCTGACACCGGTGGCAATCTGGTAATTCCCCCTGGCCAGCTGTTCTGCGGTATATGCCATTCGCATCAGAGGCTGATTGAAGCGTTCTGCCATAAAAACTGCCAGTAAACCGGACACTGCCAATGCAGACAGCATACTGAACAACAACACCAGCAAACCGGGTTTCAGCGCGGTGTATATATCCTCAATTTGCCGGTGGAGCAACACCGCACCGATCACGTTGCCAGAACTGTCATGGATTGGCGCGCCTGCTGTTACCGTGGGATGTCCCAGGACGGAACCGAAAGTTTCGGTTGATGCTACCTCCCCCGCAAACACCCGATCCAGTAACTGCAGGGCAGAATCGGGCAATTCGGCGAAGGAGATTGCAAGCCGATTTTGCCCCATACTGATCGTGTGGGCATCGCGGTCAACAATCCACACTTCACCCATGGCAAGTTGATCCAGGAATCTCAATAACATCCTGAGCCCCTGCCCCGATCCCGTCGGATTTCCGCGTTTCCCCATGGGCGCGCCAAACTGGTCCATAATACCACCAGCGAGATTGCTGGAAATTACGATCGTCGTTTTTTCCAGTTCGTCACGATAAATACGGGTAGTCTGCCTGGAAAACTGGTAGGTGAACAGGATCGCCATCAACACCGAGAAAAACAATAACAGCAGAAGAAAATAGAGGATCAGTTTGCGTGTAATCTTACCCATTCTTTATATCACTTTCAAATTTATACCCAACACCCCAAACGGTCTTGATCTGCCAGGCAGGGTGCTCAAATTCGTCCAGTTTTGAACGCAGCCGTTTAATATGAGAATCAACCGTCCGACTGTCCCCGTAGTATTCATAGCCCCATACACGATTGAGCAGGTTCTCACGCGTGAAAACGCGGTTCTGATGCGTTGCCATTAACCAAAGCAGCTCAATCTCTTTTTTCGTCAACGGCAGCTCTTCGCCATCGATGGAAACTGAGAACGAATCCAGCCGGATAGTGAGGTTGTCATAAGTAAACACTTCTTCCTGTCCAGCATTCTCGCTGCTGCGTTCCATGCGGCGTAAAATCGCACGGATACGTGCCATCACCTCGCCCGGTGCAAACGGTTTGACGATGTAATCATCAGCTCCGATATCCAGCCCCATGATCTTCTCAAAATCTTCACCACGGGCGGTGATCATGATGATTGGCACATTTGAGTTCCTGCGAATCTCGCGGCAAACCTCAAACCCATCTTTTTTGGGCATCATCACGTCCAGCAACACAATATCGAATTCATTTTCAGAGAAAAGCCGCAGCGCTTCCTCTCCATCATAAGCAAGAAAAGGGACAAAGTTTTCTTTCCTGGCATATTCAGAAAGAATGGATGTGATCTGTCGATTGTCGTCTGCTATGAGGATATTTGCCATAAGGATTCGTTCTCCATTCTCTATACAGTGAAAGTCTTACTCATTAATCATATCGAAAGAATGTGTTTTTTCTATGAAATTCGATCAGAAATTGTCAGAGTCTTTTTCCAAAAAAGACACACTTTTGTCATATTTATTTTTTACAATGAGGGCGTAGTAAAAAAAGTTGGAAATAAGGAGAATAAAATGAAAACCAACAAATTATCTTTTCTTTTGATTGTAGTCTTGACCCTCACTGTGGTCATTAGTAGCTCTGCCTTTGCTGCGCCTGTTGCGCAAACCGTTGATGGAACCGCTACTCAAACCGATACCTTCTTAGCCGATCGCCTGGCATTGATGGAAACTCGTTTGAATGAACTGGTTGCTTCAGGTCAATTGACCCAGGAAGTTGCAAATCAGATCATGGCAACCCATAAAGCCCGGATTGAAGCACAAATTGCAAACGGTGATGGCTTCGCTTATGGCTATGGCAGAGGGTTCAACAACCAGAATATGGCTCCCGGAATGGGGATGCAGTTCCGTCAGAATGCCGGGAACCGAATGGGAATGAAATTCCGCCAAAATGTTGGCAATCGTTTCCAGAACCAAACTCCCGGCATGGGAATGGGTGCACAGGGAAATGGCATTCAGCTAAGACTGCGAGATGGTAGCGGCGCTAACTGTTTTGAGGATTGCCCATACTATCAGAATCAACCGTAATACCACCTCTCATCAGCAGCCCTATTTGAAGTGGCACCCCGATTGTACGGGGTGCCACTTCTTTATATTATTTCAAATAACGAACTGTCTTTCCGCCTTTATCAGGATTCTGGCATTCTTCTTGCACCCATAGAGGCGAAAGAATTGACAGAGACGGAATGGACAGCGAAATGCTTACGAATGCGGGCGGGTTAAATCGACTTGGGTTTCATTATTATGACGATATCGATCATTTTGATGAAGCAAGCCTCGATTATTGGATGCCAAAGCTGAAAGCAGCCCATACCCGTTGGCTTGTGATCAATATTCCGGAAAAATATGAGGTTCCGGAAAATTTCCTGCGCCGCGTGTTGGACAGCGGAATTGAGCCGATCATCAATCTGCACCTGTCAATTTCCAACCCACCTGACAAAGATCTTTTCCGCGAGCGGGTTGCCTACTACCGCCAAATTGGCGTTCACCTGCTGCATTTCTTCAGTTATCCCAACATGAAATCTTCCTGGTCAGTTGCTGACTGGCAAAAACCGGCTTTAGTGGAAAGATTTATTGAGATCTTCGAAAGTTACGCGATGATCTGCGTAAGAGACAAAATCATTCCGCTGTTTCCACTGCTTCAGCCGGGCGGCGATTACTGGGATCTTTCCTTCCTCAAAGAAGCTTTGTCAATTCTCAAAAACAAAACCGGGTTGCTGCCCAACATGCTTTTCACCGCCAACGCCGGCTTCCAGACCCATCCCTTGGACTGGGGAAAAGGCGGACCAGACGCTTATCCGGAAGTGCGCGCCTATGGTGACAACCAGGGTGATCACCGCGGGTTTTATATCTTCGAATGGTATCAGAGCCTGATTCGACAAACACTAAAGCAGCCTTATCCAATCATTCTTCTGCAGGCAGCTTCCTGGTCCAGCCAGACCGGACCATTCGATACTACACCCAAAGAATCCAAACAACAGGTTTCTAAGGTTATGGAGCTGTTGCAGAATGATGGTTCAAAAAAAACCGGCAAAGAAACGCTTCCTTCTTACATACTTGCCTGTAATCTTTATAAGCTACCAGCAGATTCGCTGATTGGCACAAAAAGCGAGCGCAGCCTTTTGTTCAAATCTGCGCTGAAATTCCCTTTCTTGAAAAAATCAGCGCCAAAACAGCAGCCGGTCTTTTCGGAAAAGACGGTTGGTATGGAATTGAGCGGCTTTCTGGTTTCCCTGTTGTTGAAAATCTTCAAATTCATCTTTAACGAAGCACAACCTCATCTTCCTGTGATCTTCAGCAGAATCACAAACTGGATCAAAGATATTTCGGCACAATTCTTGCAAACTAATCGAATGTCGGAATATTTCCTGATTCCGGACGCAGCCGAAATCCTGAATGAGGATCAGCAGCGGACGATTCAGAAAGTTTTGAAAAACGGGCGCTTCAGGTCCGGCAGGAATCTCAACGAAGCACTGGCAGCGCCAAGAGTGATCCTGATCAACGATAAGACGCTCTATCCGCAAAATATTA
This sequence comes from Chloroflexota bacterium, assembly GCA_012799995.1. Taxonomy (GTDB): domain Bacteria; phylum Chloroflexota; class Anaerolineae; order Anaerolineales; family Anaerolineaceae; genus Flexilinea. Next base: position 12,187 of record JAAZKE010000062.1, read on the forward strand.
TTCGATTGTTGCATAACAATCATTGTCAGATTCAGACAGTATCTTTATCAAAACCGGGGAATTAACGAGGTCAGCATGAAAAATCAAAACAATCACAACGAAATTGAATACCGCAAACCAGTCATTAAGGTCATCGGTCTCGGTGGCGGTGGCGGGAATGCAGTCAGCAGGATGATTGAAAAGGAGTACGATGGCGCTGAATTTATCGCCGCCAATACCGATGCGCAGGCTTTGAAACAAAATCTCGCCCCAACCAAAATTCTGCTCGGGCCAGACACCGCCCGTGGAATGGGTTCGGGCGGTATCCCCGAAAATGGAGAGAGAGCTGCCCTGGAAAGCGAGTATGAGCTGCGCAAAGCGTTACAGGGCGCCGATATTGTTTTCCTGACAGCTGGTATGGGCGGTGGAACCGGTTCTGGTGCGATCCCGTTCGCAGCCAGAATCGCACGCGAAATTGGTGCAGTTACGATTTCGGTTGTCAGCACACCATTTTCCTTTGAATCCGGTCGTCGGATTGAAAATGCACGCAAGTACATGAATAAACTGGCGGATTTTTCCGATACCCTTATTGCGATCCCGAACGATCAACTTCTCAAAATCGTGCCGCATAACCTTTCCCTGAAAGAATCCTTTGAAGTTGCCGATGACGTGCTGCGCCAGGGAGTGATGGGACTCAGCCAACTGCTGACTGGCACGGGGGAAATCAATGTTGACTTCTCTCACGTTCGCAACATGCTGCTCAATGGCGGCGGCTCATTATTGTCAATCGGTTATGGAAAAGGACACGATAAAGTCAAGCAGGCGCTCGAACAGGCTTTGAATCATCCTTTGCTTGAACGTCTGCCGATCGAAAACGCAACCGGATTGATTGTCAACTTTACCGGCAATGAAAACCTCTCCTTCACCGAAGTGATAGAAGGGATGACCAGTTTGCAGGAAATGGCAAACAACCGTGCGGAAATCATCCCCGGACAGGTGATTGACAACTCCTTTGAGGATGAGATTCAGGTGATCCTGATCATCACCGGGATTGCATCTACCCCATTAGAGTCACTTGCCCGGGCGGAAAGAAACCCTTTCGAGAGTCATGAACCGTTGGTCCAGATGCCAAAGCCCGAACCAAAACCGATCAAGATTGAGACAGCTGTCGCTGATATCAAACCTGAACCGGTACTGCAACCGGAGTTTTCCTATCCGGAACCAAAAACGATCGAGGCATCAGCAGACACCTCCATTGCGCCGGAGACGAGCGCACCTCGCGGCAAGATGGACTTTTCACCAGCGGCTGATGCAGCCTTTGACACCTTCCTGTCGCCGTTGGGACTCAGTGGATTTGACGCTTCCTCTATCACGTTCATCAATGACAACGAACCTGGCGGTTCTCCAGACCTGGATGTGCCGACGTTTATCCGACGGAAGTTATAATTTCAAAGAGGCAGCGAATGTGTTTTGGACCTGGCAAATCAGATAAACGGACTGAACCCGGAAAAAAACGATCGACCGGAGAGGTCATTCGGGAGATACAATACGAATATCCGCTTTATCAGGGTGTTCAGCCCAAATCCAAAGTGCAGTCGAATGGAAACACGTTGCTGATTTTTGAGAAAAATGAGAAAACAGAGGATGGGCTGCCAATCACGCTGACCTTGCGGGTCACCCTTAGTCCCGCTGGAAAAATCCTGAAAGTATCCGGCTCAAAATAAAAGATAACATAAAAAGTCAGCTTGCTTTCCAAGCTGACTTTTTATGGACACATTTCGAAGGCAATCACCTGTTCGAGCTGATAATAAGAAGCCGCCACGATGTTCGCCTCAAACAACGGGTCAGACGTGATATCCGGCGTTGGGCTGCCAAGCACTTCAATACCGCAGGTGGTAACCATCCCTTTCCGCTGGTCACTGGTCAGAGCTGAGAGCGCCTGGTCCCGTTCAGCCCATTGAGCGGAAATTCGATCGATAGTCTGAATATTCTCGCGATAAAAAATCCCCCACATCCAGACAGCCGCCACACTGACCAGGCAAAATACCGTCAATTGGATTTTAAAATTCACTGTAGAGCGAATGCTTAGGCCAAGCTGGAAAGCGAACAGACTGACTGCAATGACCAGCCAAGCCAGGGGGATGGAAAGCACGCGCGTGGGAATATATTCGACCAACACATTGACCATCAAACTCATCCAGCTTGCAACAATCAATGTGGCGATGATCAAAGTCAGCGTCCTGGCAGAAAAAGGCTCAATCGCCACCACAGAACCGGCAACGAAAAAGATAAACATTGCGATCAGGAAAAATTCGTATTTGCTGAGGGCATATTCAATCAGCAGGCTGAAAGCTGATCCCAAGGCAGGAAACAACCCTTTGGAAAGCGTTGCAAGTACATCCAGCCGGATTTCTTCACCATTGATTGGCGATTGAGCAATATGGTAATTGCCCGGCATCATCAGCGAAATGCTGGCAGACAGAACCACCGATAGGAGGGCAATTCGGGTGTGAGATTGTGAACACCGAAGAAAAAGGATTGCTGAAACTGCCATGATGATGATTGAAATGTTGTTCAATTCAGAAAAACCACCTGCTACAATTGCGCATAGATATATAACCGCTTTTTGCCAGTTCTTTAACACCATATTTCGCGTTAACAAGAACAAACCAAAAACAAATAGCTGACAGGCAATACCAAGCCCATAAACTAAAGCGCCGGAAGACCAGAAAAATACCTCCCAGATTTTGGGTGAAATGAAATAGGTCAGGGAGGTAAGCATGAGTGCTGCTGACATTACGAACAGCCACCACTACCGAATATTTGAGGAATCTGTTGACTTATAAAGCAGTGCCCTGATCAGCAGGACATATCCAGCGAAGGTCAGCAGGAAAGTGGCAACCAGCCAGAAATGGATATAGTGAATCGGTTCGAAAACACTGTAAAATCCTTTCAGGAAAACTGAGCTGAACCTGCCAGTGTTGTATTTCATGTACACCAACAGGAATTGCAGGACGCCAAGGCCGCGCGCCTCGGTGATTTCGGAGTAATCATCACGACGAATTACCATTGTCATCGCAATTCTGGCAACAAGGCCAAAACTGACCACACTGGAAAGCAGCGCAATCCAATATGAAATCTGTTCGCTGAATTGTTTTGAGAGTTTCCAATAACAAATGATCAGAATGATTATGATCGAGATGAAAACAGCCACGAGCGCCACAACCAACAGCTGAATAACTTCACTGCGACCAAAAAGGGACATCCCTGTCAGCGCTTCAAAGGATGGAGAAATCCATTGGAATAGCTGAGCCCGAATTGCATCCAGCAAAAAGAAATTTGCAGTCCATAAGAGAAATGAGTAAATAATCGACTGTTTCTTCATAAGTGACAACAAAATTTCACACCAACAAGCCGGTTAATCAGCTATCCAAGCCTGATCATAGTCATAAACACAGTAGTGGTCTGACTTATACTTCAGGTTATTCCTCGTCCTCTGCTTCGTCCACGTCGTCAATTTCGTCCACTTCCTCGTCATCATCAGGAGCTTCTTCGTCCGCCTCTAAATCATCTTCCGGCAGAGCTGCATAAGCGTCAGCGCCATTCATGGTCTGTTCAGGCGGGATGATCATATCCGCCGGGTCGTTGGCGGTAACAGCTACCAACAGGTCACCCTCATCCAACTTGATCAAGCGCACACCGCGTGCCGTACGACCCATCACCGGGATCAGAGATCCTTTCATACGGATAACATTTCCGGTTGCAGTCATCATCGTCAAGTCAAAATCTTCTTTCAGCACACAAGCGCTCACAATTTTACCGGTGACGTCCAGCATGCGTTTGTTGGTCACCATCACACCGCCGGTAGCGCGTCCATGACGCGGGATTTCGGAGACTTTGGTGCGTTTTCCAATCCCTTTTTCGCCTGCGATCAGCAGGAAATCAGATTCTTCTGCGACATCCACGGATGTCAGGCGGTCATCTTCCGCTATGCGCATCGCTTTTACACCGCGCGCCGTTCTACCCATCAGCCGAACTTTTGATTCGTGAAAACGTAACCCTTTCCCTTTTTCAGTAACCAGGATTACATCCATTTCACCATTGGTGTGCAATACCCAACATAGCTCGTCATCTTCTTCCAGCCCAATCGCGATGATGCCACTTGCTCTGACGCCTTCAAACTTCTTCAGGTCAGTTCGTTTGATCTTGCCATTGGCCGTTACCATCAACAAGTTATCATCCTGGTCGAATTCGGAAATGGCAATGATTTCGGTTACCTTTTCTTCATCCTCAAGGTTGATAACGTTCACGACCGGGATGCCTTTAGCGGTTCTATCCGCCTCGTGTATTCTGAAGACTCTTTCCGAATACACCCGTCCCTTGTTAGTGAAAAACAGCATCGTATCGAGCGTATTGGCAAAGATCATCTTCGCCAGCTCGTCCTCTTCTTTCATTTTGTGACCTGCAACCCCTACCGCACCACGCCCTTTATAAGTTTTATACACATCAGCGTTTACGCGTTTGATGTAACCATTTTCAGTCAGGGAGACGATAACGGAGCGGTCTTCAACCAGGTCACTGTCAGAAAGTTCTTCATACTCATCCAGTTCAATCGAGGTGCGCCGTTCGTCACCGTATTTCGCTGCCAGTGCTTCTGTTTCCTCACGAATTACATCGCGTTGCATCTTTGGGCTGGCAAGCAGTTCTTCAAAATAAGCAATTTTTGCTGCGATTTCGATTTTTTCATCTTCAATTTTCTTGCGTTCCAGCGCAGCCAGACGACGCAGCTGCAGGTCCAGAATCGCCTGTGCCTGCACTTCCGATAGCTCAAACTTCTCCATCAAACCGGTTTTGGCGCTCTCCACATCACGGGATACCCGAATCAAAGCGATCACTTCATCCAGGTTTGCCAGTGCAATCAGCAGCCCGTCCAGTATATGGGCGCGTTCTTTGGCTTTCCGCAAATCAAACGCAGTCCGCCGTTGAATCACATTCAGACGATGTTCAATGAAAAATTTCAGGCTGTTCTTAAGCGTCAACATGCGCGGTTGATTATCGACCAGCGCCAGAAACTGAACCCCAAACGTAGATTGCAGGAATGAATGCTTGTAAAGCAGGTTCAAGACCTGTTTCGGTTGCCCGCCTTTTTTCAGCTCAAGAACAATCCGCATGCCATTCCGATCGGATTCGTCTCGCAGATCATGAATCGTGTCAATCTTTTTAGATCGGACCAGATCCGCAATGCGCTGGATCAGTGTGGTTTTGTTAACCTGGTAAGGAATCTCAGTGATGATAATATCGTATCGGCCCGGGTTATGAGGGTTATCCTCAATATGCGTACGGCCACGCACGATGATTTTTCCGCGTCCGGTCGAATAAGCCTGGTTGATACCTTCTCTGCCGACGATGATCCCGCCAGTTGGAAAATCAGGACCCGGGACTAACTTGACCAACTCCTCAACGGTGATGTTGTCCTCATTATCATAATTTTCCAGCATGTAATTAATCGCAGCTGCGATTTCTTTCAGGTTATGCGGCGGGATATTGGTCGCCATACCCACAGCGATTCCCTGCGACCCGTTGATCAGGAGGTTCGGCAGCTTGGAAGGCAGCAGATTCGGTTCTTTCAGCGAGCCGTCGAAGTTATCACTGAAATCTACCGTGTCTTTATCAATGTCAGCCAGCATCTCATCGGTAATGGGAGAAATTCTCGCTTCGGTATACCGCATCGCTGCCGGTGAATCGCCATCTATTGAACCAAAGTTTCCCTGACCATCCACCAATGGGTACCGAATAGAAAAGTCCTGAGCCAGACGCGCCATGGCATCATAAATAGACTGGTCGCCATGCGGATGGTATTTACCAAGTACCTCTCCGACGATACGGGCAGATTTTTTGTGTGCTCCGGTAGAGCGAATGCCCATGTCATTCATGGCATAGAGGATTCTGCGATGGACCGGTTTCAGCCCGTCTCTTGCATCCGGCAATGCCCGTGATACAATGACGCTCATTGCGTAATCAATATACGCATCGCGCATTTGCTGATCGATATCCACCAATAAATTGTCTTCTTCTGCCATGTTTTTCTGCTCTTTTCCTCAAAAATCTATCCGAAATCAATCCGATTAATTATACCATTTGAGCCATAGAAACGCTCAACATGAGACGAAGAACCATTAATTTTGGACAGGCTGTTTCAACCCGTCGCATAAAAAAGCCCCTTCTTTATTTAGAGGGGCTTTACCTTAATTCGCTATTATGGGATCAACAATAATCCATTAAAAGATAAGTCTTTAAAGCTGATTCCGTCACTGGTTTCTCCATTGATGTACAGGAAGTAAAGGCGACTGCCATCAGCAAGGTCCATATACAACGGTTGCTCCAGCTGGTGATCATTTTTGGCGTTCTTTCTAAGTAAGATATCATCCAAACCGCTCAGATCCACTGTCATTGCCTCTTTACCATCAATATTGAGCTTGACATGTTCAAAATCGACAGGCTGTTCAGCTTGTCTGGCATCGACCATCGATGCCTGGCTGAATCCGCTGATGTCGAGGTCGGTCAGCGTGGAATACAGATAAATAAAATTATCTTCTCCATCGATAAATGTTCCCTGACGGGCCTCTTCCAGTAGCTGAAACGATTCGTCAAGCGATGTCAACATCTTTTCCCCTTCGATATCTCCATTCAGGTAATCGTAAGCGCTGATGATTCTGGATCGCTCCGCTGGAAACAGCGTATCGAATGTAGCTGAATTAAATCGGCTTACCTGCCTGTACTGATCCGCAAGTGAAAGATCGTCCATATTGATTTTCGGAATGATCCCGGCCACCAGCACAAATCCGGCAAATATTGGCAGAATCCAGGCAATGTTTCTGTGGCGAAAGGTGTAAAGCAGAATGACCACCAGCTCAAAAACAACCAGCATCATCCCGAGATAACGAGCAGGCGTCAACCCGAAAACTGAGATTCTGAGCCAGATCACATAAGCCTGCAGCATCATAATCGGCAGGAACAGGAGAGGAAGTCTTGTCCCTATTTTGACAGGCAGATCTTCCTTCGCGAAATGATCTATTATAAGCCAGACCGGCAGCCCGAGCAGAAATAACCCTGACAGGATACGATAGACCTGATTGGATGGAATTTCCGATGTGAAAACAATCTTGACAATATAGGCATAAATAATCACAAAAGCGATGGTGAGCAGCGGAAGCAAAACCCAGCGGACAATTACAGCCGTGAAAGAGGCAACTGACCTTTTCTGATCTGGTACCGCGAATAAGAACCCCAGACCCAGTCCAATTCCCATCACCAGCGTCAGTGCGCGAAAACCCGGATCTTCATTGGAGGAGGACAAAATCAGATAATTGAAGATATATACGACTAAAGCCACGCCAACCGAACACACCCAGGTCACAATCCCAACCTGAGCAAAGTTCTGTAGCGACTTCAATACATAAGTTCCGAATGGTAAAGCGCTCCTGCGCCAGAGATTGAACAATCCGAGCGCAAGCAAAATCAAGCCAAACGATATTCGCAATCGATCCAGCCTGCCATTGTCAACATAAAGCCAGATTTCAGGTATTAGCGGAGCAACGTTAAATGCACCTGAAAGGGACAGTGAAGCAACACCGGCAACAATCAGCGCCAGCCATCGGATCAGGCTGTTTTTTATCCCTGCAGACTCTACCAGGAAACTGCCCAGCCCCCATAATATGAGAGAAACGATCACCGCCTTGATGAACAGCGGATCCCAATATTGCCCATCCACAACGACTACCTGTGAAAACCAGATCGACGCTGCAATAACCAGCAGGCTCGTGAGTGGAAATTTCACAAACGTCCCTTCGATTTCAGTTCCCAGATTTCTGGTTAAAGAAATAATTTTTTTCATAAAGCTCCTTTTCTGCGAAACAATGTCCCGTTTTGTTCCATCTTTTTTATCATAGCATTGCTTTCGAGACCCATTCTGATAGCTAATGCTGGAAATTGAAAGGAGATGCTCCGTGATTAATTTTTCATTAAGACTTTCAACATTAATACGTCAAAGGTGCATTCACGCGCTACAATTAAACTGGAAGAATTTTATCCGGAGCAACTATGGCAAATAAAGTATTGATCGTTGACGACGACACCCTGATGAGGCGCAGCCTGGCATTCAGCTTCGAAAAGAGCGGTTTTATCGCTTCTACAGCTGAAAATGCTGAGGATGCACTTGCCATGTTGCAGATTGACCCTCCGGATATCATTCTGCTGGATATCGGCTTACCCGGCATGGATGGTCTCGATGCAATTCAGGAAATCAGAGAGAAACGCGATCTGCCGGTCATCTTTTTGACCGCCCGACGCAGCGGCTCTGATCAGGTTACCGGATTGAACGCTGGTGCGGATGACTATATTTCCAAACCATTTGAATTTGAGGTGCTGCTTGCCCGCGTCAAGGCAGTATTGCGCCGTCATGAAACCCCGGTGAAGGAACCGGCGAGTAAAGTGTTGCACGTTGGCGACTTGATGATTGATTTCTCGCAACATCTCGCCACCATCTCTGATAAACAACTTGAATTATCTCCCAAGGAATTTGACCTGCTGACTGCATTCGCGCTGGAACCGGATTGTGTGATCAACACCGATACACTGCTGAAGCGCGTCTGGGGGGCGGAATACGCCGGCGAACCGCAGGTACTTTACGTTCACATTCGCTGGCTGCGCAGCAAAATCGAAAAAGACCCCGACAAGCCAGAGCGGATCGTAACCGTGCGAGCGGTTGGATATCGCTTCAATTCACAACTTCCTGCAAAATGAAATCACTCAAACTGCAATTCATCCTTAGTCACATTCTCCCGGTGGTCATCACGATCCCATTGATCGCGATTGCGTTTGCCTATGCGATGGAGACGCATTACATCCTGCGTGATTTGAAAACCACCATTCAGGAACAGGCAGAAATGATGGCATCAGTTTTCAACGATCGTGCTGATTTGATATCAGATCCGGAAGCAGCGCAAAAAGCCATTAAGGAAGTGCGCCCCAACTTGAGTTCAGGGGTCGTGCTGTTCAACTCGGACTGGAACATTATCGCAAACAATTCATCTTTTATGACCGACGCAAAACTGATGGAACGGATTGTTCCCTGGATTCAATCCAACCCCTGGGATCAGTCGTTGGAGCCAATCCTGAACGTTTCTGCCTACAACCCGTTTGATAGAAACACAAATATTATCGAGATGGTCGTACCGGTTACCAATAATGCCAACCAGTTGATAGGCGTTCTGCAGCTCAGTTTTCCAATGACATATTTTGAAAACCAACTGAAAACCGCTTCCGGCAGAGTTATCTGGACGCTGATCGGAGGAGTAATTTTAGGCATAATTCTGGGCTTATACAACGCGACTACGCTGGAAAAGAAATTAACCAAAACGACCAATGCCATTTATGACCTGTCGCTCGGGATTAACAACGAACCGCTTCCTGAAACAGGCCCAGAGGAGATCGTTCAGCTGAGTAAAGCCTTTAATACCCTTTCTCGAAAGTTGGATGCGTCTGAACAGTGCCGAATGAAACTGGTCTCTTACCTGACCCATGAACTGGGGCGACCGCTGGGTGCGCTCTCCTCCGCAGTCGATGCACTGCGACTGGGAGCTGGGAAAGATGAAAAACTCGCAGACGACCTCACCACTGGAATGAAGAGCGAGATCAAACGGCTCAAGATGATAGTTGGAGATCTCTCACTGTTGCGGGAAAAAGGTGATCCGACCAACTTGTACGTGATGGAACCGGTGGAATTGACGCCCTGGCTGGAAGAGATTTTCCTCTATTGGATTGAAGTCGCCAAAACACGGGAGATCACGCTCAACGCTGAGATTGATTCCAACCTGCCAACCGTGAGAATTGACGAGGGACGTTTGAATCAAGCCATAAGTAACCTGCTCAATAACGCCATCAAATATTCAACGAAAGGAAAAACGGTCACCTTGTCCGCTACTCAGGATGAAGAAGAAATTCAGATAGCGGTCAGGGATGAAGGTAGTGGAATCAACCCCGAAGATATGGAAAAAATCTTTGATGCGTTTTATCGCGGCAACACTGGTAAGCGTTTCAGTCAGGGAATGGGTCTTGGATTAACGATCACCAGAGATATCGTTGAAGCGCATCATGGACGGATTACGGTAGAGAGTACCCTGGGAGAAGGCAGTCAGTTTGTCATTCACCTCAACAAGACCGAACTGCAGAGCAATCCGAGCACTTTAAATATTGGAAACAACTTTTGATTCACCTTTTTAAGAATCCGGACTGTTTTTCGGCTCAACTGAGGCTCGCTTAATGAAATTATTAGATTCTTTTAATCCGTTGTTAATGTCATCTTTATTTTTTAGTAGTACGCTTAAATCCAGAATCAATCCAGGAAGAGATTGGAAAGAACATGAAAGGACACTTTACCATATGAAATATTTAAATAGATTTTTATCGCTTGTTCTGGTTCTTGTGCTTAGCATAAGCTTCGCAGCGCCAGCATTTGCACAGCAATCTACTGCAGTTCAGGAAATAACCGATATTTCGACTCTGTTTACTGGTCTTTATGATGAGATCAACCCCTCTGTCGTTTATATCGCAGTACAAATTCCAACGGGAGAGGCTTCGCAATATCATCAGATGCAGGATTTCCCATGGGAAGACTTCGAAGAATTGATGCCTTTCTTTGAACCGTTCCGAAAGAAGGAACAGCAACCTGCTCCTGAAGAGGAACAGAAACAGAATTACTCCTACGGATCCGGCACTGGTTTTGTCTGGGATGACTTGGGGCATATTGTTACCAATAATCACGTGATTGACAACGCCACCAAAATAACTGTCACCTATTCCGATGGGATAACACGTAACGCTACCCTGGTCGGCGCGGATCCCGACAGTGATTTGGCAGTCATCCAGGTTGAGGACTTCCGTCCTGAAATAAAGCCACTGAAAATCGGTGATTCTTCAACTATCAAAGTAGGTGAGCTGGTAGCAGCCATTGGCAACCCCTTCGGAAACACCGGAACCATGACCACGGGGATCATCTCCGCATTAGGTCGGAGTTTCGCGCTGGAACGGGACATCAGCTCCCAGGGCGGCACTTACACGATTCCCGATATGATTCAAACTGACGCAGCCATCAACCCCGGCAACTCCGGTGGTGTGCTGATCAATATACACGGGGAAGTGATCGGTATCGTGAACTCCTTTGCCTCCTCCACATATTCAAACGCCGGTATCGGCTATGCTATTCCCTCCAACCTAGCCTCACGGGTTGTGCCACAATTGATCAGCACAGGCGAATATCGCCATGCCTGGATCGGTATCAGCGGGATTGCATTGACGCAGGAAATCAACCAGCTGCTCGAACTCGATAAAGATCAACGCGGTGCGCTGGTCCAGAGCATTCAACCGAACAGTCCTGCCGAAAAAGCCGGAATTCGGGGTGGCACTGAAAAAGGTGATATTGAAGGGCGAAGCATCATGACTAATGGCGATATTGTCACCAAAATCAATGAACGTGATGTCAAAGGCATGGATGATATCATCGCCTATCTTGCCTCCAACACCAGCATCGGTGATACCATCACGTTGCAAATCCTTCGCGACGGCAAAGAAATAACTCAGGAACTCACCCTCGCTGCCCGTCCAACCTCCAAAGAACGAAACCAACAAGCCAATAAACCAGATAGCGAGGAAACACAAACGGACATCGGTTCAGCCTGGCTGGGCACCTTTGTTCGCGATATTACCGAGAAAGACATCTCAGCATTGGATCTGCCTGCTGGAACTACCGGTGCGCTGGTGGATCAGGTGACCAAGGACAGCCCGGCTGACGATGCCAAAATGCAGGAGAACGACATCATTCAGAAAGTCGATTCTACCGAAGTCAAGGACGTTAGAGACCTCAAAGAAATCCTGACAAGCTACACCCCAGGAGAACGGATCACACTGACCGTCCTGCGTAACGGAAAAACGGAGGAAATCCGCCTGACGCTCGGAACAACCAAAGTCAGATAAGTACAATAAGCAAACCATGAAACGCCCTTCATCAGGGCGTTTCTTTTTTCGCTACGGTGTTCAATATAAATTCCCTTTTTATCCGTAAAGGATCAACGGAACCATCATTTCAGCCGCAGTCAACCCGGCATGATGGCCGAGAAACAGCTTGGGGGGACGAGCACCTTCAGGCTGATACACAAGATCACTCCTGCTGATACCGATCGCCAGAAAATCTCCCAGGAATCCGCGCGTTCTGGGATGGATCGGACCACTGCCCAGCAGCCCCTTGTTCAGGACTTCATCCGCGCTTAGCAGCATAAACTCATTCCCAAATTCACGTTGGAATCGGGCGGCAAACAGATCTTCTTTACCATTTTGAACATAAAGCATCTTCGCCCGACCGTCCCCAGCCGGATAATTTCGCAACAAGCCATCCAGATCCGGATATTGATCCAATGAAAAATGATTGTTCATCTCCAACATGCCATGGTCAGCAGTAACAATCAGGTTGGCATCGGCAAAGGTCGGAGTGTACTGGTGTAGCAACTCATCTGAGGATTCCATGAATGCGGTAACCGTTTCGCTTCTTGGCCCTTCGGGATGGAGAATCGCATCCGGGGACTTCCAATAGGCAAAAATCAGGTGGTCGCCCGGCTCCGCGCATTTCTTCGCAGTGGACATAAGCAGGGACTCGAAATCTGATGCGAAAATAAGACGCTCGCCAGCCTGTTCCGTGAGCCTGCGGCGGGTAATATCGGTGTAAATACAGCTGATTTCCGGAGCGTTTGGAGCTATCCGTTCAATCCTTGCGAAGATCGATTCGTATTCCATGGTCGCCAGAAAATTCCTCTGGCTCAGGTCAACCGGTTCATGGAAATACGCATCCCGATAGGAATACATCTCAATGCATTGATCCCATTCAGCGAAATACAACTGCCACGCCAGCCAGGCATGGCTGATCGGTGGAATCCCGGAGAAGAACGAACTCGTGACGCATACTGTCGTCGAGGGGTACACCGCCGTCAAATCAGCACATTTATGGCTGTGCAAAAACCCACCTGCCGGCAAATGACTGTCAAGAATTGCACTGCCCATGCCATCCAACAACAGGAAAATCAGATTTCTGCGGGGCCGTTCTTTTAACATCCGGTCGACCTCTGGGCAGGTAGGTTGAGCCAAACCAGCGCCATAGGATTCCAAAATGGACGAAATAATCGTCAGGTTGCTGCGTGATTCATCCGGATAAACAGGTTGAAGCAGATCGTTCGGATGCATTATATGCTCAGGAGATCCAAAATCTGTTTGATCAGCAAACCAAAAACCACCACCATGAACAGAATTCGGATAAAGCGGGAGCCTTTCAAAATCGCCAATCGTACACCGACAAAAGATCCGAGCATGTTAAAGACTGCCATGATCAAGCCAAGCTGGACATACATTGTGCCTGCCATTCCAAACAGGATCAGCGCACCAATATTGGTGGCGAGATTGAGCGGTTTGATCGATGCGGAAGCGGTCAGGAAATTCATTCCGTAAATAGCGATAAATGCCAGAGTCAGGAAATTTCCGGTTCCCGGCCCAAAAAAACCATCATACAAACCAATGACCAGCCCAGCCAGGATGCCAAGCAACATCTGTGTGTTTTGAGAAGTCGTGACTTCCCGCGTTTCGATGCCGAGATTTTTCTTGAACAGGGTATAGATCAACACCACAACCAATAACACAATCACGATCGGACGCATCCAGTTGTTCGGAATCAAAACCGCAATTCGCGCACCGCCAATGCCGGCAAAAAATGCCGCTACCGCTACTGGAAGAATTTTCTTCCAGTCCATTTTCACTTTTCGGCTGTATTGCGCGACGGCAATGGCTGTACCAAAAGAGGAGGATAATTTGTTGGTTCCCAACAGGAACACAACGGGGGCATTGGGTAAAACGGACATAACAGCTGGCAGCTGAATCAGCCCGCCGCCGCCGGCGATTGAATCGATTAATCCGGCTAAAAATGCAAAAAAAGCTAAAATTATCCCCTGCAACAGTGTAATATCCGGCATAAGTCTCCTCTGATCTCACAAATCCCGAAAAAATTATACCCTTTTCAGCTTGTTTTTCCTCTTGAGCGCCTGGTTTCAGGACAAATCTTCCCTTATTATTGCTGAAACCTGTTTGTCAGCTGGATGTGGGTTAAAATAAAGCGTGTTTTCACAACGATTTCTTGGAGTTTTCAATGGAAAAGTATTCTGGAGTTATTAACCGTTACGGAAGCCTGATGGATTTGCCAGCCGGGTTGACCGAAGCAGTGACGCTTTATGAGGGGAACACCCCGCTCATACCGATGCCCACCCTGGCGGAATCGTTAGGGGGCGGATTTGAACTATTCGTTAAATATGAGGGTTTGAATCCAACCGGATCGTTCAAAGACCGCGGCATGACAGCCGCTATCAGCGCTGCGAAACAACGCCAGAAGAAAACAGTGCTCTGTGCCTCCACCGGCAACACCGCTGCATCGGCAGCC
>JAAZKE010000063.1 GCA_012799995.1 Chloroflexota bacterium
GAAAATCATAGGAACCACTCACCTTTTCCCAGCCACCACACACGCAGGTACAGGATATCTGATCGCCAATGTCTGCGTTGATCAGGAATACCGAAAGCATGGGATTGCCAGCGCATTGTTACAACATTGTGAGCGCTTTGCTCAGCGTCGAAACATCAAAAATCTTTACCTGCATGCGCGCATTGAAACACCGCAGGCGATTCATTTTTACCTGAAGCGTGGTTTCACCCAGGATGCCTTTCGAACTTCATGGATCCGCCCAAGAGGACAAAAACCTTTCCACATTCAGTCCATCCTGCGAATCGGAAAGCCGAAATGGCAGGAGCGAACGCTGTTTCATCATCAGTTCGCTGCCAGTTACCCAAAAGAGCTGCTGTGGAATTTAAATTATCGGCCGGATCTTTTCTCGCTCAATCCGTTTAATCGGTTTATGAATTTTCTCAATGGCAGCAGTGCAAATTTTCATCGCGTTTCAGATCCGCTGAACAGACCAATTTGCTGGCTGGTTCGTCAGCCTTTGGACAGTTTTGCCGATACATTGTGGTTTATCCCCAATGAGATTGCGCTGCCCGAAGAACTGGTTGAGAGCCTGCAGCTGATTTCCAATCGCTATCAGGAAAGCAAACCGCTGATGGTGAACTGCGAAGCGGATACCCACGCAGAAACCTTCGTCCAAGCCGGTTTTTCCCGTCATAATCGTCTGATCTGGATGAGCAAGAAATTATTCTGATCGGGAAATGAAAGCCCGTGTATTAAATAAAACAAAGACTGGCGTGCACTAAAAAGCACGCCAGTCTTGTTAAATTTATATGAAATTTGTTATTCTTCCGGAACCGTCTCAGCAGGCAGAATAAATTTGTTAACCCTATTGCCGGCTGTATCAACCACCCAGACCGCACCGTTCGAATCAACCGTGATCCCGGTAGGCATGGATGCGCGGTCGATATCCCCACCAGCTCCATTCCACGAACGCAGCAACGTGCCCTCCTGACTGAACAGCCAGATCAAGCCACTCTCCGGATCGGTGATCAGGATATTCCCGATGGTATCAAACGCCAGGTAGGGTTTGTTATCAAGCGATTGCGAGTACCAGGCTGCGACATTGAAGGCACTCTTGAAGCGAATCACCGGGACAGTATCGCCTTCGATTGTGAACAGCTGCACGCGTTGATTCCAGGTATCGGCAACCGCCAGCAGATTATCCCCCATCAGCGCCAGGCCAACCGGTTCATCGAATTCCCCTTCCGCCATACCGGCAGTACCAAATTTCGTCAGGAACTTACCGTCAGTGGTGTAAACCACAATCTGCTTGTTTCCAGTATCGGTAATATAAATCCGATTGTGGCTGTCAATCACCAGCGCGCGCGGGCCGTAGAATGTCCTTTCCGGTTGCGAAGGATCACTCGCATACCACGAGAGCAGGAAGGTTCCCTCGCCGTCAAATTTCAGAATGCGGTGATTCCAGGTATCAGCCACAAAAACTGATCCGTCACTCGGATTGATGGCAATTCCCCAGGGTTGGTTTAACCCGCCCTGCTCTTTTGCATCCCAGCTGTTCAGGAATTTCCCGGTGAGGCTGAATCGTTCAATACGGTTGTTATCTGAATCTACGACGTAAATCGTGCCATCATTGGAAACAGCCACATTGCGCGGCATTTTGAAGCTGGTTTCAAGCGGCAATTCGACACCCAAAGAGAAGACCGGATCAAGCTGAACAAAGCGCTCATCCGCAAACACCTGATCGCCATCTTCACCGGCGGTTCCCGTTTGAATCGTATCTCCCAGCTGCCACATCGAAGACATCAGGCTCTTGCGCATATAAACGACCATGCGGTCAGAAGGGCTCCAGGTTTCCGGTGTAAAGTTGTTCTTGCCGGTCACTTGTGCATATTTAGTGTAGTCACGATTGAGCCAGATATCCAGAATTGCCTTTCGCATGGCTGGATTACGCAACGTATTGAGTATGCTGTTCCAGCTGATATTGAAATAATCCTGATTCGGCCACCACAGTCGCACTGTTTCGTAACGGTAATATTCATTGCGCACCACCGGTTCAAGTTTGGCCTCTTTGGCGAGGTTGGCAATGATGATGTCATAATTGCGCAGTTCCCGGGTTGGGTTGGCGTCAAAGAAATATTTCGCAGGGTAATCGCGGAAATACCACCAGTAAGGATATAGTCCGTCGTTATCATAAGCGACTCTGATCGATTTTCCCTGACCAGTGCGCTCAGCAATTTCCTCGATCTGTTCCAGCACAATTTTGGGGCCGGGAGCAGCGTGCGCGTATACCAACAGTTCATTGGCATAGTTGTAATTGATAAAGGATGCCTGATAGGCAGTCCGCGCCTGCAACCCGATCATAATTACTGAGATGAACAGCAGAATCGTTGAGGAAACAGCCTTTCGACTCCAGTTTTTCCAGGAATACAGCAACACGCCAAGTGAAATCAGCAGTCCGATCAGCGCAAAGACAAATTTTCCGGATGCCCGTAACTGATCCAGCTCACTGCCTTGGAATGGCGGAATATTGCCAAAGAATCCACTCAAGACCCCACCCAGCGCAAAGCAGGCAACAACCAACGCTGCCAATCCGATCCAACCGGAAGCGGAGCGGATTTTCTCCCAGGCTGCCGTTTCAACTAACAAGCCAAACCCCCATGCAGCGGTCAATGCCAGCGGGATGGCAATATGTACTGCAAGCCATGGCATTTTTTCGCCGGCGATGGAGTAAGCGACCAGAGATGTCAGCGTCCAGAACACGAACAACAACATCACCGGTATTTTCAAAGGTTTGAATTCAGGAACGAGATAATATTTCGTGCCTCCTACCTGGACTTCGTCCGTATCCGAATCCTCTTCAAAGGCAGAAACGATCCGCTCATCGGTATATTCCTCATAGACGTTGAAATGAAGTTCTTCCCTGGTCTGCTGTTGGTTGACCTTGCTCTGGGCTGAAACTTCGTCACAGGAGTCAATCACGACATCAGCCAGGTCCGTTGAAGGCGTTTGCCAGAAACGGTTGTATCGGATGGCATAAACCACAGCAATTAAAAAGCCAAGAATAGCGGCAAATTCATAAATTGGCAGCAGAATCCCGCCATAATAGTAGCCTGGCTGACCACCGCGCTGCACCGCATGCTGCGAAAGCCAATATCCCAATGATCCCACCACACCGGTGAAGAATCCCTGTCCGTTTGAGAAAAAGGTAGTGTAAAAAATGATAAAAATCAGGTAGAAAGCGGTTGCAGCTTTAAAAAATACCTCGCGGTTCCACCAGATTCCAATCGCAAAGGAAATCACCAGCAAAACCACCATCACAATCCCGGTATGGAGCATGCCCGCCTGAGAGTAATCGAGCGGATCCCATCCCAACAATAAAACAGGAAAAGCTGTCAGCTGCGGCAGGATCAATGATCCAATAAAAACGATCAAATTGAACGATGGCAGCGCACGGAAGGTCTTCCAGCGAAACCGTCTTACCATCAGTACCACCCAGAGCACCAGGCATCCCAGTCCAAAAACAGCTACCGCGATCGCCCCCCAGAGGATCAGACGATTCGCAGGTTCCCCGATAGCTTTATTGAGAATCCATGCTGCTCCGATAAACAAAAGAGAACACAGCGGCAACAAGGCCATCCGCATCCGTTCCTGACTGGATTCCCAATCCAGCTGGAAAAGATCTTTGAGGAACACTATTCCGCAGAAAAGCAATAATTGAGCGGTGTAGATATAGGCCGTTTCTTTAGTGGCGAATTGCAGTGCGGTTACTACCGCCAACAGGTAAAGCGACGCGCGATCTTTTTTGGAGAAATAGCGCAGACATCCGTAAAGCGTCAACACCGCAAACAGCTCAATGAAAGCTTCATTACGCGTGTATCGTCCGTAATACAGGATGAATGGTGAAACCAAAAGCAATCCAGCACCGATCAGCGCTCCAACCCTGCCGAGTATCGATTTATACAGCAAAAGCACCGTCAAAATCGCCAGGACGCTGAAAATCGCAGCCGGAACCCGCGCTGAAAAATCACTGTCACCCAGCAGAAAGTACGAGAGTGCAAGCATATGGAACTGGAAGGGGCCATGCGTAACCGGGTCATGGGCGTATCCTTGTCCCTGGTAGAGGCTGTAGGATGGGACCACATGATTGACCTCATCGTGTGACATCACCCGCTCGCCGAGAATCACAAAACGGCTGAGGATAGCAGCCACAATGATGATCGTGGTGACCATCATTTCCCATGAAAATTTCGGAAAAGATGGGAAAACCGGCTTATCCAGCCAGGAGATTTTACCGTCATTCATAACGCTTTTTCCTTCCAGGCATGTCTTGAAATACCTTTAAAGACTCAGGCTGATTATATCCTGATCGCTGTTCCATATTAATCAGTCGGGTTAAAGAATTGATAGACTGCGCCGGATATCTGTGACACCATCACATTGGCAGGATCAAATACCAATTGGGTAGGATGATAGAGAAACAGCGTAAAAATGTAGGTGGAATTAGGGGAGTAAACGATTCCGGCATCGCTGATGGTGTGAATCAGTCCATCATTCTCCAAAATCCAGCCATGTTTATGGGCTACCCGTGTGTTTTCCGGAATACCTGCTTCCAACAGCACGGCTGTTTTATTGGTGGAAAGCAGCTCAAGCATTTTTTTGCACTCTTCCTGTTTGACCGCATCTCCAAAAACTGCCCGCAACGTTCCGCCATTGTAGTTGGCACATTGGTAAATATCATCCAACACCTGGGACATTTCCGCTGCTGTTGTCTGGTTGTAGACATCCGGAGAGGTATTGACGTCAGTACGTTGATTGGCAGGCGTTTCAAAACGTACCAACAGCGACGCCCCAGGGTAAAAGAATCCACCCAGAAATGTATTCTTCAGCCCCACTTTCTGAAGATCCTCAGAAAACGCCAGCGGCGCAAGCGTCCCGCCGATGGTTTCGAGCAGTGCATCTGCCGGATGATTCTCAGAAATTTCGATCATGGTTTTCAATTCCGATTCGATTTCTTTCGGCAGCGGCTCATCACGATAAATATAGAGATATACCATAATGGGAATCTTGATTGTGCTGGCAGCGGTGAATGCAATGTCAACCGGAACGGAGATCAGATTGTCGAAGGCAAAATTGATTTCCTCCCGCGTATTGAGATCCATGATGTAAAATTCCGCCACGCCATCAAAACGGTTACGCTCAAGGATCTGCCGGATCATATATCCCAGATTTTGTGAGGATGCGCGCCTGGGCATGGTGCGATTGAAAGGTAAGGTAATGCTGCGATTGGTTGGAGACATCAGCGCTTCTTTGATCAGTATGACCGATCGGGCGATGTCCAACTCCCTGCCGGGTTCACCCTGAGTGAAACGTGATCCTCCTTGCTCAGGGATGGGTTCTTTCGCCGGAATGTCATAACGCGGCACAATCTCAGCTTTCAGATAATCGATCAACCGTTCTTCGGCCACCGATGCCGACAAAGGCACTGGTTGGGGGACTGGCAATGTGTTCCAGAGATAACTCCAGAAACCCGACCAGAAACTCTGTGTGATCCGCTGGAGATCAGCCGCGGCAAGCATCGTCTCCAGATTGATTGTGAAGCCAACAGAGGAAGGTCTCACCTGAATCAGTGAGTTGCCATAGATCATTTCAATCGGGATACCATAAGCCTGAATGAGTTTTTCACCAGCCTGAGTGGAAGTCATCCCCCCCACCGGAACGC
>JAAZKE010000064.1 GCA_012799995.1 Chloroflexota bacterium
GCGAGCGCTGGTTTATATTTGATATTGATGCTTGTCGCTCGTGCACCACTGGAACCTGCCAGTGGCGGAATTCGGGCACTGCTTAAGGTTGGTGGAGATGCTTATGCCGGTGTTCAGGGCGCTGCCGGATCTGTAAATCCGGCGGCAGGTTTTCTGCTGCGCAGAGTAAAAAACCTGCCACTGATGGTGCTGCTGTTCGGCTTGTTGGCGCTGGCTTTCTCAATCTTGTCCAGGATTAACCGAAGTAAAAGTATGTTGGTGGATTTTGAGGAAGAAACTTCTACGTCACCTGTCAATAACAAAGATCGATTTGTTGGGATTCTCCTGCTCATTGCCATGTCATTGGCAATCTTCCCTGAATTTTTCTATTTGCGCGATTTCTTTGGCACGCGCATGAATACGATCTTCAAGTTTTACTATCAGGTCTGGATTTTGTTGGCAATTGTTGCTACTTATTCCTTTCATCGCGTCAAAGAGCAATTGCAGGGCGGAAAAAGAAGGGTGATATCGGGTGTGTCCGCTTTGTTGATCCTTTTAGGTATGATTTATCCCGCTTTTGGCATAGCAGAAAAAAGCAGCAGTGCGATTTCAAAACTCACATCCGATTCAAAAGTTGCGACGCTGGATGGATCAACTTTTTTGCGACAGTCCAAAGCGGATGACTGGGCTGGGATTGAATGGTTGCGTCAGGCTGATTATGGGGTGATCGCTGAAAAAGTCGGCGCAAGTTACTCTGCTGATAATGCTGCCAGCACTTTCAGCGGACTGCCTGCAATTCTCGGCCCCATCAATCACGAATCGCAATGGCGCGGTGGATACAGCGAGATCGGTTCGCGGGAAACGGATGTGCGCCAGATTTACGAAGTGCAGGAATGGTCGATGATTAAGCCGATCCTGGAAAAATACAATGTGCGATACATCTTT
The DNA here is from genome assembly GCA_012799995.1 of Chloroflexota bacterium. Lineage (GTDB taxonomy): Bacteria > Chloroflexota > Anaerolineae > Anaerolineales > Anaerolineaceae > Flexilinea. Next base: position 925 of record JAAZKE010000064.1, read on the forward strand.
GTTGGGTCAACCGAAAGAAGCGCTTACTCCGTTCAGGAACGAAAGTTCCAAATGAATGCAAAACTGGTGTTTGAATCAGGAAATACCAGAATATACCAGCTTTATTGAAATGGCTATCCCCTCAGGAAAACTGCCCCCATCAGAGCGCCGGCAAGAGTAAGATAAATGGGGTTGATTTTGAATTTAAGATCTCCAATGATAGCCAATATCAGAACAGCGAACATGCCGATAAGGGTTGGCGTGATCGGTGTGCCGGGGATTTGAGAATAATGCTCGACATTAAAAAAGATAGATTTTGTCAGTGTCAGAGAGGTGAAGATCATCAAACCGCCAGTCGCCGGAGTGATTCCTTTGAACAATCCCCGAATGAAGAAGCTGTTGTAGAATTTATCCAGGAAAACAAGCACAATCGAAGTAAGAATAAGCGAAGGCAGAAATGATCCGACCGTTGCGAAGATGGAACCCCAGATTCCACCTTTCAGATAGCCGACATAGGTAGCCGCGTTGATTGCGACCGGGCCGGAGCAAACCAGATCCAGTGCGGTCATGTCGGCAAATTCGCCCTTGGTCAGGCCAACCAGGCGCGCTCCTTCGTCCATAATGGTGGACATCATGCCATAACCACCTCCAAAAGAGGTGAAGCCGATTTTCAAAAACATCAAAAACAATGTCAATAAGTTATTCATCGGATTCCTTTTTGGTTTTATCGAGTTCTTTTGAGCTTCTGTATTGATTGATCAGATAGGCAATAATCCCAATCGCCCCCATTAATAGGATTGTATAAAATGCACTGAGCAAACCGAGTAGCGGCAGGCAAAGTGCAAGCACGAACATAAACATTGCAAATGCATCCTTGCGGAAGCGCAAAAAGTTCCTGATGCCGGTATCTAGCAAAATCGCTACCGAAACAGCACGGATGCCATTGATTGCTCCCATAACCACTGCCGATCGAGGCAATTGTTGAAACAGAAAAACCACCACGACCATCGACAGATAGGCAGGCATAACGGTGCTGAACACAGCAGCGAACGCACCCTGAGGGCCGGCGATGCGCATCCCGGTCAACATGGCATTGTTTACCCCGATGATTCCAGGCATGGAAGTGCTGAGAGCAACGATGTCCATATATTCATCTTCGGGTATTAACTTATGCTTTTGAGAGATTTCAAATAATAATATTGGCATGGCAGCTAATCCGCCGGTGAATGCAAAAGCCATCACTTTAAAGTAAATTTTTGCCAATAGAAGCACTTTCTGAATGCGAGAGCGTTCTACCTTTGGTTCTTGTTCAATAGAATCGACTGTTTCAGATGTCATAGAAAACCTTTCAGCATTATATCATCGTGCGGATATTCATCATCGATGAGCGGTTCTGTTTGTTGCTGTAAAACGGAGTAAGTATAATCAAGGTTAACTGAAAATGACAGAAAAGCGAGGCAAACATGAAGAACCTTCCCAATCGAGATCAAAGCCTGGAAATCATGAAAAAATACGTGAAATCGGAGACATTACAACGCCATATGCTGATTGTGGAAGCGGTGATGCGTCATTTTGCTGAACTCTATCAGGAAGATGCGGATGCGTGGGGAATACTGGGGTTGCTGCACGATATTGACTATGAACTTTATCCTGATGAACATTGTCAAAAAGCACCTGAGATCCTGAGAGCTGAAGGGTTTGATGAAGACTTCATCAGATCAGTTGTGAGCCATGGGTATGGGTTGGTGAGTGATATTGCTCCGGAAACAAACGCAGAAAAAGTGCTGTTTACCATCGATGAATTGACAGGACTGGTTTATGCAGCAGCGCTGATGCGCCCTTCGAAAAGTATATTGGATATGGAAACCAAGTCGGTGATGAAAAAATTCAAGACACCGGCTTTTGCCGCTGCGGTTGACCGTGAAGTCATCCGATCCGGCGCTGAAATGCTGGGAAAATCGGTAGAAGAAGTCGTGACGGAAACAATCGTTGCCATGCGTAAAATTGCTTCAGAAATCGGTTTGGATGGCTCACAGGCAGTAGAGGAGAACGCTTGAAAGACCCAGATCTGAATAGAAAATGTTGGTGTCACTGACAGAAAATAAGGTATTTTGTCAACAATTTTTTATGATATTAGCTAATATATTTATGAATATAATTAGTAATAGTGAAACTGACATCAATGTTGTATTCCCTTGTCTACTTTCGAGGGCTACAGTCCCCGGTTGGGCGAATCGTAACAAAAATTCACCTGTGTAATAATATTATATTTCTTCGCATATTGGTCAACAAGATCTTGGATGTATTGTTGGGAATATTGGAAGGTATCCTTGTTATTATCCTCGTCATTATACTTCCAGGTACAACGGCAGGGAAAACCATAAAAACAGCCCCCAGAAGGGCTGTTTTTATTTGCAATACGATAAGCAGCTGGCAAATGTCACTTTCCGGAGGGATAGCATGATCCTGACTGAAGGAAAGCGGATCGTAATCGTAGGCGGTCACTATGGCAGCGGGAAGAGCGAGTTTTGTTTGAATCTCGCATTGTCGCTCAAAGCAGCAGGACGAAAGGTTGCCATCATTGACCTGGATCTGGTAAACCCTTACTTCCGCTCGCGAGAGAAAAGTGACTATTTACTTGAATTCGGAATCCCTGTGTACGGAAGTTCCTATAAAACTGAAATTACGATGGAAGTTCCGGCTTTGGGTGCCAATACGCGCGTCCCTTTGGAAGACCCGGAAATGACTTCGATTATTGACTTGGGTGGCAACTCCGCCGGTGCGCTGGTGAGTGTGCAATTCATTCGCTACTTTCGTACAGGAGCATATGACTTTCTGTGCGTGATCAACCGCAATCGTCCTGAAACCGCCACTCTGGAAGGGGCTTTGCATCAGATTAACGATATTCAGGATCGTACCGGATTGACCTTTACAGGTTTGATCAATAACACACATCTGTTGCGGGAAACGTCGCTGGCAGACCTGGAAAAAGGTTTGGATTTATGTGATGCAGTGACTGAAAAGACAGCATTGCCGACGGAATTTACAGGCTGTCCAGATTTTTTGTTAGATGCATTGAAAAATTCTCCGCTGCGCAAAAGAATTACGCATGAAATCATGCCAATTCGGTTCCTGTTGCGCAGTACTTGGTTGGATCAAAGAATATAAAAGGGAGGGTATGTATGGCAAGATTTTTAGTAAAGTTTCTCCGTGATCGGTGCAAAGCCTGTGAACTTTGCATTTCAGTTTGTCCAAAGCAGATTTTGGAAATAGAAACAGATCTCTACAATAAAAAGGGGTATCATCCTGCCCGAGTTCAGCCCGGGAAGGATGATGAATGTATCGGTTGCACCAGTTGTGCAACGATCTGCCCTGACAGTGTCATAAGTGTTTTTGATACCACAAAGGAGTGATATGGCTGAGAGAGTTTTGATGAAAGGGAATGAAGCTTTTGCGGAAGCTGCAATCCGTGGCGGTTGCCGGTTCTATGTTGGGTATCCAATTACCCCACAGAGTGAAATTCCCGAATTTATGTCACATGAGTTACCAAAACGTGGTGGTACGTTTATTCAAGCTGAAAGTGAGCTTGGGACAATCAACATGTCTTACGGGATCGGTTGTGCGGGCGGAAATGTGTTTATCTCATCAGCCTCTCCCGGTATTGCATTGATGCAGGAAGGGTTCAGCTTTCTGTGTTCTGCGGAGGTTCCGCTGGTGGCAATGAATGTCTCCCGCAGTGGCGCCGGCATTGGTGGGATTCAACCCGGTCAATGTGACTACAACCAGGTAACGCGCGGAGGTGGAAACGGAGATTACCATATTCCGGTTTTTGCACCATCCACTATGCAGGATGCTGTCGATATCATCTATGAATCGTTTGAGATTGCTGATCGTTATAGGAATCCGGTCATGATTCTCGCGGATGGGATGATGGGGCAGATGATGGAACCGGTTGTGCTGCCAGAACCAAAAACCCTCTACAAAGATGAAGCGGATATTGCAAACTATAAACCCTGGGCTTTGACTGGCAGCAAAGGGAAAGCAAATCGGAACAGGATCAAATCCTATCATGCGCATCCTGCTGAACTTGAACAATATATTGACTATCTCTATGAAAAATATATGCGCATGGAGAAAGAATTACAACGGGCAGAGAGTTACCACACCGATGATGCGGAGATAGTATTCGTTGCTTACGGTTCAATGGCACGTATTGTTCGAGAGGTGCTGGAAGTTCTTCGCAAAGATGGGATCAAAGCCGGCATGATTCGACCGATATCGCTCTGGCCGTTTCCCACAGCGCCGTTTGAAGCTTTGAACCCTGAAGTGACGAAAGTGGTTATCTCAGCGGAGATGAGCAAAGGGCAAATGATCCCTGATATCAGGTTAGCGCTCAAAGATCGCATTCCGGTGAAACTGTTCAGCCGTACGGGTGGCATCATTCCGTCTACCGAAGAGATCGTTGCTTTTGTAAAAACATTGCGAAAGGAGCTCAAATGAAAGCGATATATCAATCTACGGTTGGCGAAGGTTTGACCCTTACCGATACAAGCTACTGTCCGGGTTGTGGACACGGAATTATCCACAAGTTGGTTATGGAGTCTATTGCTGAGCTTGGGAAATTAGGCGAAACTATCGGGGTTTCACCGATTGGGTGCAGCGTTGTGGCGCATGAATATATGAATGTCGAAATGTGCGAAGCAGCGCATGGGCGTGCTCCGGCAGTCGCAACCGGTATCAAACGTGTCCATCCTAACCATATCGTGTTCAGCTATCAGGGAGATGGCGACCTGGCGTCGATTGGTATGACCGAGATTGTCCATGCTGCCATGCGAGGCGAGAAATTCACGACTTTCTTTGTAAACAATGCTATCTATGGCATGACAGGTGGCCAAATGGCTCCTACCACCTTGCTGGGCCAGAAATCGACGACTTCTATTGATGGCAGAAAGAAAGAAATTTCCGGGATGCCAATCAGAGTCTCTGAATTGCTGGCGACCATTGACGGTGCAGTTTATGTAGAACGCGTCGCGGTCAACACACCGGCGAACGTGAGGAAAGCCAAGCAAGCGATCAAGCGGGCGTTGGACGTTCAACAGAGAAAACTTGGTTTTTCCTTTGTCGAGTTCCTGTCATCCTGCCCGACCAACTGGGGCCTGACACCTGTAAACGCGCTAAAGTGGGTTGGTGAACATATGATCCCCTATTACCCGCTGGGAATCTTCAAGCAACCGGAGGAAGAGAAATGAGTACCAATCGAGTTATGATTGCAGGTTCTGGCGGTCAGGGAATTATTTTAATGGGTAAACTACTGGCTTATGTTGCGATGGAAGAGGGAAAAGAAGTTACTTTCTTACCTTCATACGGTGCAGAGATGCGAGGTGGAACTGCCAATTGTAGCGTGATAATCTCAGACCGCCCAATCAGCTGCCCGGTTGTGCACAAAGCCGATATCGTTGTAGTGATGAATCAACCGTCATTCGAAAAATTCGAGTCAGCAGTGGAGCCGGGCGGCAGCCTGTTTTTGAACAGCACCCTGATTAAGGATCCGGTCACGCGCACGGATATTGAGATATACAAGGTAGATGCGAATAAGCTGGCGGAAGATGCTGGCATTGGAAGATCTGCCAATATTGTAATGCTTGGTGCGATCGTCAGACAAACAGGCATCGTGAAAATTGAAAATGTCACAAAAGCGCTGAAAAAAGAATTTTCCGGCAAAAAAGTTGTATATTTAGATGCAAATTTACTAGCTTTCCAGGCATGGAAAACAGGATAATCTTTCATAAAATAGTGTTGGAGGTGCTTCAATGACGCATGATTTCAAAATTACGCGAACACAGAATCCAAAAGCGAAACCGGATATTGATAAATTGGGGTTTGGCGTTCATTTTACCGATCATATGTTTGTGATGAAATATACGCCTGACAAAGGTTGGCATGACGGTGAAGTTGTTCCATTCGGCCCCTTATGTCTCAGTCCGGCTGCATCTGTTTTCCACTACGGACAGGAAATGTTCGAGGGGATGAAAGCTTACCGTACGGCAGATGGCCGCGTGCTGCTCTTTCGCCCGGACATGAACGTAAAGCGAACAAATGCCACCAATGAGCGTATTTGTATGCCTCAGATCGAAGAAAGCCTGATGATCGATGCTATTAAGGCTGTGGTTGATGTGGATCGGGACTGGATTCCGGATCGTAAGGGAACATCGCTCTACATTCGCCCCTTTATCATTGCCAGTGAGCCGTTCCTCGGTGTTCGCCCCTCCAATGATTACCTGTTTTTCGTAATTCTTTCACCAGTTGGCTCCTATTATGCCAATTCTGATCAAACCCATACCACCAAAATCTACGTCGAAGACGTTTACACCCGCGCAGCAGTGGGTGGGACTGGTATGGCCAAAATTGGCGCAAATTACGTCATGGGGTTAAAGGCACAGGAAAAAGCGAATTCCTTCGGGTACGATCAGGTACTGTGGCTGGATGGCAAAGAAAAGAAATATGTTCAGGAGATTGGAACTTCAAACGCGTTCTTCGTTATCGATGGAGAAATTATCACAGCTCCTTTGACCGACGGCACGATTCTGCCTGGCATCACCCGCGATACCATCCTGGCGCTGCTGAGAGATCGTGGTGCCCACGTGAGTGAACGCGACCTTGAAATTGAAGAAGTCTTCCGTGCATCAGATGAGGGCAGGCTGAATGAGGTCTTTGCCTCTGGCACTGCAGCGGTGATTTCTCCAGTGGGCGAATTACGATGGAAAGATCGCGTGATTCAGATCAACAATGATCAGATTGGTCCAGTTGCAGACAGCCTTTACAAGGAAATTGTTGCAATTCAGACCGGTGCCATTGAGGATCGGTTCGGCTGGACTGTAGAAGTCTAATTATTAAAGAAATCGGGATTCCAGGTTTTAATAGGAATCCCGATTTTAATCTCGTAATTTCTGATAAAAGTCCTTTACAAATAATGAAATGGGTTTATAATATTTTTAGATCGATATCTGGAGAAATAAGGCACAATTTATACATATTTATCACTTTTATACACACTTTATTCTGGGTTGTTTCGTTCTTTAAATAAGAACGAATAAAAAGTTATATGGAGGCATATCATGAATATTCTTCTCGTCGTCGGTGTAGGAACGCTTGTCTTAATTGTTGCGTACTTCACCTATGGTACTTTTATTTCGAAGAAAGTGTTCGAATTAGATGATTCAAGAGTTACCCCTGCAGTTGAATTTGAGGACGGGATTGACTTTGAACCGACAGACGCCAAATATCTGAGCGGTCAGCAGTTCTCAGCAATTGCTGCAGCCGGGCCTGTTACAGGGCCGATTATTGCAGGCAGAACATTTGGCTGGTTCCCGACCATGCTCTGGATCATTATTGGTACAATTTTCATCGGTGGTGTGCACGATATGGGGTCCCTGGTAGCCTCCGTTCGCAGCAAGGCCTCTGGTATTGCAGAGACGATGAAAAACTATGTATCCAGACGTGTATGGTTCCTTTTCAATATTTTTATCTTCTTTACCCTGATCATGATTATCGTGGCGTTCACCGATATTACCGCTTCTTCCTTCATCAACACAATCACTTTGGATGATGGTTCTGTTGTAGGCGGCGGTGCGACGGCGACCTCCTCGATCCTGTACCTGATTCTACCAATTATCATGGGATTCCTGATGCGTTATAAAGGTCTAAAACTCGGGCCGGCAACCGCAATCTTCCTCCCGTTGGTGGCAGTTGCGATCTGGGTTGGACAATATATCCCATTGACGATTAACAATAAAATATTCTGGAATATCGTCATTATCATTTACTGTATTATCGCGGGGATTGTTCCTGTCTGGGCATTGCTGCAACCACGCGGTCACCTGGGTGGATACTTCATGTATGCGACGCTGGTCATCGCGTTTATCGGGATCATTTTCGGCGGATTCACCATCGAATACCCCGCATGGACTCATGAGTTCGGCTCTGATGATTTCTGGACGCCAATGTTCCCAATGATGTTCATTACCGTTGCCTGCGGTGCCTGTTCCGGCTTCCACAGTCTGGTCTCATCAGGCACAACCTCAAAACAGCTCAAGAAAGAGTCCGATGCAAAATTTGTTGGCTATGGAATGATGTTTGCTGAATCCGTGGTTGCCTTGATTGCACTCGCGACCGTTATGATGCTTACCCAGGATGACCCGATCCTTTCTCAAAGCCCGAACTTCATTTATGCGAGCGGTTTAGGATCCTTTGCAGCTCTGATCGGCATTCCGAAAGCATTTGGTATCTCTTTCGGACTAATGGCTTTCACCACGTTCGTCTACGATACACTGGATATTTGCACCCGTTTAGGCCGCTTCATCTTCCAGGAACTCAGTGGAATGAAGGGAAGCGCTGGTCGCTGGATTGGAACTCTGGTTATTGGTGGTATCCCGGTTATCCTGCTCGCTCTGCCCAACCTGACGACTCCGGATGGCAAACCGGTTGCATTGTGGAGCCTGTTCTGGTCAGTATTCGGTTCATCTAACCAGCTGCTGGCTGCGCTGGCACTGGTCGGGATCACTGTCTGGCTGCAAAGAACTGCAAAGAATCATAAAGCCTGGCTGGCAACTGTCATCCCGGCAGCTTTCATGGTTATCATGAGCACCTGGGCACTGATCCGCAGTTTCATCTCCTATACCATTAAAGACGGTGCCTTTATAATGCCTACAGGTTCAAACATTGTCGTGCCTGTAATGGATGCGATCTATATCATCCTGGCAATCTGGGTTGTTGTAGAATGCGTACCGGTAATTATCCACTATTCAAAACCCGAAAACCGCGAGCCAATCGCTACTGCTGAGGCATAAAATTATATCGTTTCTAGCATTTTTAAAGAGCGTTTCTTTCAAAGAAACGCTCTTAACCATTAAGTGGAAGTATTGATAGAGAAAAATACCAAGAATTTTGAATTATGAACAGGTTCGATGGATTATTAAAAAGCTTGCATTTTAAGTGTGTTGTAAGTCGGAAATTATATTAAAGCGCATGCACCCTGCTTATTCACTAGAAAAAGGCATCCTGGAAACAGAAATCAACCTTATATGAATCACAAAATCTTTTCTTGTTCAGTTCTGAATAAAAATGCAAAAATCATAATATGTTTACTGTTGATAATATTTATGCTTAATGGTCAATTAAAATTGCTATAGAAATATAAAAAGGGATGAAGGAGAAAAGTATGAAAAAATAATTAATGGTGGATCTTCATTCTTGCAGGATGGTTGGGACTTTCATTAGTTTTGCATTACTGATGAAAGTTGATCAGTCTCTGCTCGGGATTATAAAGGCACACTTATTCAGCGGTACTTTACCTGTATATCCATAAAAGCGGTTCATCGTATTCAATAATTAAACAAATAAATACAGGAGCAAAAATGGGGATTTTTGATTTCTTTAAGAAAAAAGATAAAGCCAGTGGACAGGCTTCAAAAACTATTGGTCAAGGGAAAAAGAAAAACATTCTGGAGCAGTATCGGGACGGTCTTGCCTATCTCGACAGCTGCGTCACTTTTGATGAAGTCAAGCTGCGCGAGTTTAACCGCATTACAGGTAATCGCTTTTCCGAAGCAGACATGCAGAATTATATTCTGTCTTCAAAAAGCATGATCAAAGGCATGGATGGCATCAAAGATATTCTTCGAGACACAATGAAGGAGGGTATCACTACGTTTGAGCAAATTGTTCAAAGTGGTATTGATTTGTCAAAGTATGATATTTAGTTTTTGATTGAAACATATTTGCATAGGAGAAAAGTACAATGGGATTCTTCAAATAACTTATTCCATAGCAACAAGCATACAGTAGGATCTACTGATGTTCCAACTGCACCCAGTGTCTCCCGCAATACCAACCTTGAAAACCGCGAGACGATCGCTTCCCAAGCAGCATAGACAATATTGTTTCTGGCATTTTTAAAGAACGTTTCTTTTATAAGGAACGCTCTTTATCATTAAGTGAAAGGTATTGATCGAGGAAATTACTGGGAATTATGGATTATAAACAGGTTCAATGATTTTCGAAAATATGGGCATTTTGAACTGTTCTCAGGGAAACTGGCAGACAATCCAAATATTTATTGAAATAATGTGCAAAAACGAAAATATACGATGAGTCTTGAACTATCACAAATTCGAATAAAAAAATCATTGTATAAATCCTCATTATTGAGTGATATTAAGCTTAAATTCATGGAAAATGGAAAAAAATCACTTGTGTTCTATTGATTAAAATGATCGTATGTGTTCTAATCAAGTACGAAATAACGCCTAAAAAAGAAAAAGGAGAGATTTATGAAACGTTTAGTAATGATCGTGTTGGTTGCTGTCATGCTTTTCTCGTTCGCTTCAACTGTGATGGCCGAAGATGCCCCACTTTTCATTGCGATTAATAAGAGCGCAGATCAGCAATATTTTATTGATCTTCAGACTTCCTTCATTGCCAAGGCTGAAGAACTGGGTGCAACTGCCAAGAAATTTGACGCGAAACTGGACCCGGCGTTGGGTGTTTCTCTGGTAAACGACGCCATTTCCGCTGGAGCCAAAGGGATCGCAATCACGGTTCCGGATCAGACAATCGGCCCGGCAATTGCGAAAGCTGCCCATGATGCAGGGATCGTATTGATCGCAACAGACGACAGCATTGTTGACGAGAACGGTGATCCTGTACCGTTTGTCGGTTTCGATGGCAAAGATATGGGTAAAAAAGTCGGCGAAGCTGCAGCAAAACTGTTGGAAGAATCTGGCTGGTTGGAAGATTCAAGCATTAAAGTCGGCGTATTAACCGGTGAAATTCAAACACTGAGCGTTATCGTTGATCGCACTGACGCTGAAAAAGAAGAAATCAAAAAAGTCGGCGTAACTGATGACATGATTTTCTCGGTTCCCTACACTGGCGAAACATTGAACGCACAGGATGCAGCAGGTCCAATCATTACAGCCAATCCTGACATCACCCACTGGGTTGTTTTCGGTGGCAACGACGAAGGCGTTCTTGGAATCCTGAACGCTCTGGCAACCGCAGGTGTTGACCCTGACAACGTTATTGGTGTCGGGTTGGGCGCTTATGAAGCCTGCAAGCCATGGGCAGCTGACACTCCCAGCGGCTTCAAAGCTGCGCTGTTTATCTCAGGCCTGGATGTCGGCGCAACAGCAGCTGAAGTACTGTACAATGCCGTTGTGAATGGTGAAGAACCACCGGAATTCTCTATTGCTCCGACCTCAATCGTGACTCCTGAGACATTCAAAGATCTGATGGATTCAATCTCCCTTGAGAACTGCGGCGTAAAGAATTAAAGTGATAATTTAGTCAAGTACAAAATTAATCAGACGGATATGCATGAGCACATCCGTCTGATTTAACAATTTGCAGTCATTAACAGGAACTTAAAAGATGCCAATCCAGGAAAAAGAAAACATTTCGACTGCTGTCCTAACATGTGAAACTGGTGGGCTTCCTCCCGGATCCCTTCAAATTAAAAATGTGAGCAAAGCCTTTCCAAATGTTCAGGCGCTCAACAACGTTTCGTTGGATATCAAAGCTGGTGAGATTCTGGCGTTTGTAGGTGAAAACGGTGCTGGCAAGTCAACACTGTTGAAAATCATCAATGGAGATTATCAGCTTGATTCGGGTGAGCTTATTTTGGACGGACAGCCGGTTAAGTTTGCCAACCCCTATGAAGCGCATGCTGCCGGCATACGGGTGATTTATCAGGAACCTGAGATCATCCCAGGCGTTGACGTTGCTGAAAATATCTGGGTGGGAGAACTCCCAAAGAAGTTCGGCTTCATTGACAGACAGAAGATGAATCAGGTGGTGAAGGATAACCTGGAGGAATACGGATTTGCGAGTGTTGTTCCAGCACATTTGATGGGTGATCAACTGTCAGCAGCGCAGCGTCAGCTGGTTGAAATCATGCGGGCGCTCAAATCAGATGTCAAGGTACTTGCGCTCGATGAACCGACCTCTTCTCTCTCAGATGAGGAGGTTGACAGGCTATTCACGCTGGTGAGGAAACTGCGGGACAATGGGATTGCCATTATCTATGTCTCCCATCGAATTAATGAAATTCTGAAATTGTGCGATCGCGTTGCGATTTTACGGGATGGAGAATTGATCACGATACGACCTGCCTCAGAGTTGAGTGAAATGGAAATTGTCCATCTGATGGTCGGTCGTGAACTCTCTGATGTTTTCGTCCGTAATCGGGTATCATCCGGGAAAGAGATGTTGAGAGTTGAAAACCTACACAGTCGCTGGCATAAAGATATCAGTTTTCATATAAAGACCGGAGAAGTAGTTGGTTTTGCTGGTTTAGTTGGAGCTGGCCGGACGGAGCTGGCGAAAGTGCTTTTTGGTGAGTATCAAAAAAACCGCGGAAAAATATTTTTGGATGGTGAGGAAATAACAGTACGCAATTCGAATGATGCCATTACGAAAGGGATTGGTTTTTCGCCTGAAGACCGGAAACGCGAAGGGTTAATTCTGATTCGCAGCGTACTCGAAAATGTCTCAATGGTGATTATTAAAAAACTGTCGAGGTTTGGTTTTGTCAACCGAACCAAGGAGCGTTTGCAGGCAGTAAAGTTTGTAGACCGTTTGGACGTCCGCACGCCTTCGCTGGAACAGGAAGTCGGCAAACTCAGCGGCGGTAACCAGCAAAAAGTTGTGCTCGCACGCTGGCTGGCTGCTCAGCCGAAACTGCTGATTCTTGATGAGCCTACCCGCGGTATTGATGTCGGTGCAAAAGCCGAAATATATAAATTGATCGATCAACTTGCCAACTCCGGTTTGGCAATCATGTTTATCAGCTCTGAATTGCCTGAAATTCTTGGCCTTTCAGATCGGATTTACGTGATGCAAAACGGACATATAACCGGCGAACTTTCGGGTGAAGAGGCTACTGAAGAGAAAATCCTGAAGCTGGCCATGGCGGAAGATTTGAGCGATACCAAGATTGCAGAACCAAGAATAAATGAAACGGAGCCCTCTGAATGACAACCGACGTGAAAATGTTTTCTTCTGAACACGGAAAAAGCCGGAAAAACTTTATCAGCCGCTTTTTCGATTTTATTGGAACAGATAATCTGTCTTTGATGATTGCGCTTTTTCTGTTGATCCTGTTTGTAACCGTTTTCAGCAGTTGGGTAGGATTGAGCGGTGGGAACAGGTTTTTTACCTGGCAAAACCTGATGAACAGTCTTGCACAGGCAATTGTGATCGTGGGACTGCTGGCTCTTGGAGAAACGGTTGTAGCACTGGCTGGCGCTATGGACATCTCCGTGGGTTCGATTGCATCGTGCGGTTCGGTCGTTTCTACATCTGTTCTGGTAGGAACCGGCGCGATCGGTTCGCTGGGAATCTTTCCACAAAACAGCACCTTCTGGGCGATTGTTGCAGGTGTACTGATTGGGATGATTGCAGGTTTCATCAATGGCTTTATCGTAACCAAACTGCACGTGAATGCAACTGTGGCTACTCTCGGTACCATGGCAGCTTTCGCCGGTGCAGCGTTTCTGCTAGCTCCTGATGGCAAACCAATTGGGGTTGTAACGCAGCAATCGTTCACATGGCTGGCACAGGGACGACTGTGGCAGGACAGCGCTATTCCGGCGATGAACGGATCAAAATGGACTGGAATTCCAGTATTGACGGTCATCCTGGTGGTCGTTGCGATCATAATGCACGTTCTGATGCGCTATACAACTTTCGGTCGGAATGTCTATGCTATCGGTGGCAATGCGACCGCAGCCCGGCTGGCGGGGATCAATATCACTTCGATGAGAATCCGGATGTTCATGATTTCCGGCGCTATCTCCGGATTGGCTGGCGTATTGCTGGCATCACGGACAACCTCCGGTAACCCGATCAATGGGCAGGGTTTGGAAATGCAAGCTATTACTGCGGTCTACCTCGGCGGTGCCTCTACAAATGGCGGTAAGGGTACCATCTTTGGAACGATCATGGCGGTGCTGATTGTAGGCGTTTTGAACAATGGTATGAACCTACTTGGCTTCAACACCTTTGTGCAAAAGGTTGCGTTGGGTATGCTTTTGGTGGCGGCGGTTGCGATTTCCCAATACCGGATTATCCAGTCAGAAAAAGCGCGGAAAAAAGTAGAAAAATAAGCTTCCGAAAACCCTTCGTGCAGGAAACGATAGAAGGATTGGCTCCATGGATAATGTGACGCGCTTTTCGAGCGCTGTTCAGCGGGAACCAGTCGACAGACTGATGACCTACGACTATCTGGACAGCACTGCTATTCTGAAAGCGTATGGGGACTATGACGACCACAGATCTTATTCCTTTGAAGAGCTGGTTGTTCTCAACGCCCGTGCCTGGAATCGGATTGGTCCTGATGGAGGAATTTTCATCGGTTCATCCAGCGAAGTGCATGAGCACGTGCCGGTAGAAAACGCTGCCATGATGTATAGAACAGTACATGAGTATGGACAGTTCCCGATCGACCTGGAACGAGTCTCTGTTCGCAGACAGGCTATTCTGGATTCGGGTGATCTCAAACTTCGCTCACATTGACTGAGGAGGGGATGAGCTAATGAATAACCGGGAACGGGTATTTACCGCCTTAAATCATGAGGTGCCGGATCGCTGCCCAATGCAGATATCTTTTACGCCGGAATTTGCATCCCGTTTACGGAAAGAAATTCAACTTGACGATGGACGGGTACATAATCCGCACGGTGGTGGGAACACCTATCAATTGGAACGTGCGCTGGACTGCGACCTGTTATTAACATCAGTGGGATGGGCGAATTGCTACTACAACTACAACCATGATTACACTGATGAATGGGGAGTCGGCTGGCACGCAGCCAAATACAATACTCCCTTCGGAGAAGGATATTATACTGAGATCAAAGGCCATCCTCTGGCAGATGAAAAGGCGCTGGTGTCTTATCAGGCGCCAGATCCGAACCGACCTGAACTCTACCATGAGTCCGAGTGGCTGCTGAACAATTTTGGAAATACACATTATATTGTAGGTGTTACGGTAACAACGATCTTCGAGACTGCCTGGGCTCTGCGCGGACTTGAACGGATTCTGACTGACTTCATCGAAAATCCGGATCTGGCTGACGCGATTCTGGATATCCCCTATCAATATCACCTGACAGCGGCGAAGAAACTGGTGAGCATGGGCGTTGACATGGTTTGGACGGGGGATGATGTTGGAGCTCAGCACCAGATGATCATTTCACCGCGAATGTGGCGGCGATTCCTCAAACCGCGCATGGCAACCTTTATCTCTGAATTGAAAGCCATCAATCCCGGGGTCAAAATTGCTTACCATTCCGATGGAAATATTTTGCCGATTATTAATGATTTGATTGAAATTGGCTTGGATGTGCTGAACCCAATCCAACCCGCCAGCATGGATCCGGAAAAATTGAAGCAGGAATTTGGCAACAGGTTGTGTTTTTGGGGTTCAATTGACGAGCAGTATACGTTGCCTTTTGGCACGCCTGCCGAAGTCCGCAGGGAAGTATTGACAAGGCTCAAAACCTTGGGAAAAGATGGTGGTCTGATTCTGGGGCCAACACATCACGTGCAGCTTGACACACCAATGGATAATTTCTGGGCCATGGTAAATACGATTCGTAATACAAGCTATGCTGATCTGGACAAAATCGGGAGCGATTAATGGCACATGAACCTGTTGTGAGCCTGACAAAGTGGCATGGATTTGAAGCTTATTCGCTGGAAAACGATCGAATTTTGACTCAAATTGTCCCCAGGTTGGGCGCCAAAATAATATCGCTTTATGACAAACGAAGCGAACGGGAATGGCTGGCGCCTCCAATCCGACCAGTCAAACAGACTGAGTATGGGCAATCTTTTGTAGATCAGGACATGAGCGGTTGGGATGAGCTGTTTCCAACCATTTTGCCGTGCGAATGGGAAGGGCACTCTTTTCCAGATCATGGCGAGGTGTGGAGCACTCCCTGGCAGACGGAAGTGCAGGGTTCAGCGCTGATTTCAGAAGGAAAAGGCACCGGCTTTCCCTATGTTCTCTCCAGAAAAATGGCTTTCACCAGCATAAACCGGCTGAAATTTGAATATACACTTAGCAATGAGGGCGATTTCCGATTCCCATGGCTTTGGGCTGCCCATCCGCAGTTTTTGGCTG
This sequence comes from Chloroflexota bacterium, assembly GCA_012799995.1. Classification (GTDB taxonomy): domain Bacteria; phylum Chloroflexota; class Anaerolineae; order Anaerolineales; family Anaerolineaceae; genus Flexilinea. The sequence goes on from JAAZKE010000064.1 coordinate 17,087, forward strand.
ATGAATCCACAGAGATTGTGCTGCCTGCCACGATAAAAAAGGTGATAAATGTAGTTGAGAACGACCCGGTTTTTGGGAGAAGCGGCCAGATTTATGATTGGCCGGTGGCAATGATGCCAACCGTTGAGCGACTCCGACTGACAAGGGCTAAGTCGCCTGAAGTGCGGCAGTGTCGTAAATTTTACACGCCTCCGGATAGTTTGATTCAGTGGGCGGGTCTGCTGCATCATTCCTCGGGAAGTACTCTGTGGTTACGTTGGAAAGCGGATTTCCCGATTTATTTCGGCTTATGGGTTGATGAAGGCTACTATCAAAAGACAACAGTGGTTGCATTGGAACCATCTTCAGCGTATTATGACGGGCTGCAAATTGCGCTTGCACAAAATCGGGTACCCTGGATTGAACCAGGGCAAAAAATCGATTGGACGCTTGAAATAGAATTGGATCAACGCTGATTTCAGTAGGAAAAAGAGGACAAAATGAACCATAAAGAGAGAGCGCTGCTTGCATTAAATCATCAGGAGGCTGACCGCGTACCACTGGATCTTGGTGCTACCGGCCAGACCGGCATGCAGGTCTCAACAGTTTATGCGCTGCGCCAGGCATTAAAGCTTGATCCACCCGGAACTCCGGTGAAAGTAACTGAGCCGTTTCAGATGTTGGGCGAGATAAAAGAAGATCTGCTGGATTTTCTGGGTGCAGATTTCATAGGCATGGGCGGTACAAAAAACTTTTTTGGTTTTGAGAACAAGGATTGGAAAGAGTGGCAAACCTATGATGGAACGCCAGTGCTGGTTCCGGGATTGTTCAATACCGAACCGGACGAGGATGGATATCTGATGCAATATCCGGAAGGTGACCGGTCAGCGATGCCTTCAGCGAAGATGCCAAAAGGTGGATTCTATTTTGATTCCATCGTTCGGCAACCTCCCTTAATCGAAGAGGAGTTGGATCCAGCTGACAACCTCGAAGAATTCACGTTAATCGCGGATGATCAGCTGGAATATATGAAAAGAGAATCCATTCGCCTGGAAAAAGAATCCGACCGCGCGATTGTGTTGTCTCTGCCCAATATGGCATTCGGAGATATTGCGCTGGTGCCTGCTCCCACGCTCAAGAATCCGAAAGGGATTCGCGATATGGAGGAGTGGTACATCAGCACAGTCACGCGGAAAGATTACATCATGGAAGTTTTTGCCCGCCAATGTGATATTGCCTTGGCGAACCTGCCAAAGATTTTTGAGGCTGTTGGCAACCGACCGACTGTTGCCTGGGTGAGCGGTACTGATTTTGGAGCGCAGAATAACAGCTTCATTTCCCCGCGCACATTTCGAACCATGTATAAACCTTTCTATTCCAAAATCAACGACTGGATTCATGCAAACACAACCTGGAAAACCTTCATTCACTCCTGTGGATCAATCATGCCGCTGATACCGGATATCATTGAATCTGGCTTTGATATATTGAATCCGGTGCAGATATCCGCAGCGAACATGGATCCGAATGAATTGAAACAGCGCTTTGGTGACAGGGTAGTTTTCTGGGGTGGTGGCATTGATACCCAGAGAGTGCTGCCTTTCGGGACGGTTGCTGAGGTTAAGGAGCAGGTCAAACGCCACATGGAGATTTTTGGGCCGGGAGGCGGATATGTGTTCAATCCGATTCATAATGTCCAATCAAAGGTGCCGGTAGAAAATCTGATTGCGATGTACGAAACGCAGCGTGAATATGGAAAATACTAATAGCATCAAAAGAATAAATGACGATTGATTCAGAAAAACTGAGACAAATAGCGCTTGAACTTGGCGCTGCCGATGCGAAATGGATTGCCGTTGAAGAAGTACCGCTTAACCGGGAATTTCGAGCTGCCTGTGAGTCCAACCGCTGCGGTAATTACGGAAGAAACTGGACCTGCCCACCCGAAATCGGTGATATTGATGAGCTGATGGATGAGTTTCGGACGTATCAGAACGCGATTATCTATCAGACGGTAACCCCAATTGAGGATTCTTTTGATATTGAAGGGATGCTGGCTGCCGGGGAAAATCATAACCGGTTAACTGCAAAATTGCGTGTAGCCTATGATGGTTACCCGTTCACAAAGAAGCTTCATCTTGGCGCAGGCGGCTGCAGAGTGTGTCAGCGGTGTGCCAAGCGGAAAAATGAACCCTGCCGTTTTCCTGACCAGGCGATTGCCTCGCTTGAAGCCTACGGAGTATCCGTATTTGAGCTCGCTCAAAAATTAGGTATGAACTACGTCTCCGGACAGAACACGGTGACGTACTTCGGCGCGTTCCTGTATTCTGAGTGATAATGGTAAGTGGAATTCAGCTGGATTTGACAAGAGTTTGAATATGGTGTATTATTGATATTCCGATGCGGGGTAGAGCAGAGGCAGCTCGTCGGGCTCATAACCCGGAGGTCAGTGGTTCGAATCCGCTCCCCGCTACTAAAAAATTAGCCTGTTTTGACCGTAAATAGTTAGAATCAGGTGTGTTTGTATTTAATATAGCCACCATGATTCTAACACTTTTCTAACGCTTATTTTTATAGCTGGTTCGACAAGATGCCTGAAACGTTTAATTGCTTTCCAATTTTCTCACTCGCTATTCTATTTTGTTCTTGTGATATATGAGCATAAGTATTCATAGTAAAACCTACATCACTATGGCCTATGAAGCTGGATATTGTCTTGAAATCTATACCTGCTGCGACCATTTGACTGACACACGAATGGCGTAGATCATGAAATCTGATTATTCTTAACCCATGCCGTATTAGTAATTTTTTAAATGTATGGGATATATAATCTGGTTTCAATAATTCACCTCTAGCATTCACAAATATATAGTCAATGTATTCTTGACAATAGGCATTTCCATAATATTTCATATTTCGTTCTTGTTCTATTTTTAAGTTTTTAAGAAAAGAAACAGTATCTAAGTTCAATGTGATGACACGATTACTACTATCAGATTTCATTTGACTGGATTCTGCTATGCCTGTTTTTTTACCATCGTAGGTTCTGATAATTTTATTATTAACAGACAGGGAACCTGTTTCGAAGTTAAGTGAACTCCAACGTAAACCCAGAAGCTCTGAACGCCTAAGACCTGTTATGACTGCAACTAAAATAACAGGAAATAATTTAGTGTCTTTTAGTTTTGTAAGCAAAAGTATTATTTCATCAGTATTGTAAAAAGATACTGTAGGTCTTTGGGTTCTTGGCATATTCACCAGATAATCAGCAGGGTTTTCATTAATAATTCTATTTTTGATTGCCCATGAAAAACAGCCATGTATTAATTCATGATGTTTTCTCACTGTATTCTGAGATAAGCCGGAATCCAGTTTATAACGATAGTAGTTTTCAATATCTTCTGATGTTACTTTCACAACATTTTTGCCTAATTTGTTGAAATAAGGACTAATGTGCTTATCAACTATGTTCTTGTAACCTTGATATGTAGTAATTTGAACTGATTGCTTTTTAATTTCTATGTAATATTCCATATACTTCCCAAATGAAATATTTGAACAAGGCGAAAACCTTAAACCACTATACAATGCTTTCTGATCCAGAAGGAAGGAATGGGCTTTTGTTTTTCCTCCTCTTTCACTAATAGAAATACCAGATGGGATCCATTTTTGTTTCCTTTCTCCTTTCTCGTCTCGTAAGTTCAAGACACAGTAATATTTATTGCTCTTAATTTGTAGACTACCTGTCACCATTATTTTCTCCTTATGATGCCAAGTAATCGTCATTTCCATTGTTTGATTGGCCAATACTACCATCTTTCATGGAAGTATTACTATTATCCATAGTTAGTGAAGACTCTAAAAATTTATTAATACTCTTTATAAGGCATCCAGAGTAATTTCGTAAAATATTAGATGTTATATTCTCAAAATTATGCACCTTACTAAAATAATATGCGGAATCTTTAGGATTGGTTAAGCCAATTGCTCTGTAAAACTCGATGATTTGAAAAATAGAAAAGAAATTATTCTCATATGTTTTCACAAATGGATGATGTGGGCTATTCTCTTCAAAGAATTTCTTGATTAATACTTCGTTGCAGGAACTTTGAAAATTCTTGTAATAATTTGGTAATAAAATAAGATCATTAATCAAATTATTACAGGTTTGCCTGACAATATCTTCGAATTGCAGGTTTTTTCTTTTTAGTCTCTTTTTACGAAATTCTAGACGAGCATCAACAGGGCTACTTCCGTTACTCTGTAGCTTTTTATTGTAGTATTCAATTTCAAAATAATCATTCTTTGCTACTATATTGTGGCTCATTAATAATAGCGGATCGTGTGATTGATATCTATTCCGTAAGTTGTGCAAGTGTGAATATAATAAACATATTAGCTTGTTTAGCTTGAAGTTTCTAATGTAGCTATCTTCTTCACAGAAATCTATTTTCAAATCGATTCTGTGAAGTTTCATCTCATCAATATGAAATTCTTTCAGTACATATTGATAGAGATTTATTGTTTTTTCAAGTGAATCGCACTCTTCCCCACAATATTGCTCAGGATTAAGGATCACAAAAATAGTACTATTTCCGGTATTATGATTAATACGTTGACTAAATTTAATGCCATCTTTGTTTCTACACTCAATATTATCGAATATTACAAAATTCATCGTATGAATTGTACAAATAACTGAATCAAACATCTATATAATAACTCCTAATAATTTCTAAATTCATATTTCCCTTCAGAGGGTTTCTTTTATTTTGTTTTATTGTTTTGAATAAATATTTGGTCTTTAACATTTGAACCTCTCTTATAATTTTGAATTTTTATAACTGTGTAAAAATTTGCTTACTAAACTAATCCATAATCATATAGCCCCCATTTCTTTTCATGTATATTTTAGTAAATAAGTGTATGCCGAAATATCTGGAAATACACAAAAATTTACTTATATTAACTATAATATACATGAAAAAATTGATTTGTCAATAGCGAATTCGTTTACTGGAGGAATGTATTGTTATTAGTGAAAAATTACTAGAAATGATAATAGCATTGAAAGGTAAATAACCACTAATATCTTATCTAAATGATCAATTTATAAACAGAATTAGGTCTTAAATATAATACCTTGCGTGTCAATATTCTTATATTGGAATTAGTCAAACCCATCTAATTTAAAATGTAAAAATATATTATGAACTATATGGATAAAAAAGTCATAACTACAAAATCTATTAAATTCTCTTATGGAACATAGGATTATTCTTTGAAATCACTTATAAAATATAAATTGATTAGAATAATCTAATCATAAATATTTCGCATGAAATTGAAAGCAACACCCAAAATCCTTGGAAGTTTTTCTATTTGATCATATTGATATGAAGAGAGAGGATAGTTATTATTTTCTGGAATTAGATCAAACCCTGATGCAATTCTAACAAACTTTCTAACAGTGATTTCCCCATCTATGAACCGTACCGCGACTATGTCATTCGTTTTTACGGGAACGGCATTTTCACAGTATACGTAATCATCTTTATTAATGAGTGGTACCATACTTTCATCTGGCATTTTTACAACAAAATTTGTGCCAATTATGTCCTCAACCTTTCTTGTTAATTTATCTATAATATTATTCTGTATAATTTTCACTATCTGTTCATTCTGTTCATTATTTTGAAAATCGTTATCAAGCGAAGAATTATATTTATCAGATTTAATGAAAAATGAAACAGGTTTTTTAAAATAATCAGAAATGATTTTGAGGTTCTCATTATTTGGAGTAGTCCCTTTCCGCCATTTAGTAATAGCTGCTTGCGATATTCCTGTTTCTTTGGAGAATTTTCTTGCAGATATTCCATTCTCTTTTAACATAAGTTCAAATCGATCGATTAAAAATGAGTACATATCATCCCTTTTTTTACTATTAACCTAATTAAACTTTCCTTAATGATAACATAAGTGTACTTTGGTGAATAATTATATTATAAGGTTATTTACTTTCAACATTTTTTTGATCAGAAATATTTCCTTTTAATTTAAATATGATGACATTTATAACTATTATTCATATAGAAATATCAAAATTATCTAAAATTTTATTTAGAAAATCTCTCACTAATGATTGATCAAATATTTATAAAAATGTGGTAAGAAAAAGACTACTTCATTAGCACAAACAGTCTAATGATAAACAGTATTGATCATGATTTCGTTAGTATTTATGGATTAAACAATCCTGACGATACCTGAAACAAACTTTTGCCTTTTTTTGTAAATTATTAATTTTTATTTAATTGATGTGGAGCAATTTATTTTGCCAGATAAATTTCTATTCGATATCATCTGGAATTTTTATCGTATTTTTAGATGAAAAGCAGGTTTTGCTTGCGATTATTTTTTATATCAAGCGCGAAGAGGATAATTATTGTTGGGTACTATACATTATCAAAAGAGAATGTCGTATAGGTTTCCTTTGATCAAAAGATTTATCAAAAAGAAGAGAGTTTACATTTTTCTACTGACCTAAATGTTATGTTTCTGTACAAGGTAGAGTGCCGTAAATCCTAATGAATTTTAGAAAATAAATTATTTTATTAGAAATAGAAGCATTATGGACGATAATTTCTTAAAATCCCTTCATTTTTGCTTTATATACTTGTAATTTTCATATTAATTAGGTTGTAATGAATTTCTCTAAAAGAGGGGCAATTAATAGCGGTTATCCTGTACGTAAAGTGGTTTATTAATGGACTACCTTCTTATAAATGAGGACAAAAAACGCTCATTATCTATCCAGGACATGGTAAATCGTTTATTACAGCATTTGGACTATGATTTTTTCGGTAACATAACCAAATTTGACATGGCTGGACTCACCGATTGGAATACTTGATTCCAAAAAATCAGCAACCTTTTGAGATAATCTGCTTCGCGTTCTTAACCTGATAAATCAAATGTCTTGATATCTTCATCTTTCTACAACTAAGGCATATGCATTAGATTATCGTTTTGGCAAGAAGTAAGGTGTTAATTTTGTAAACTTCCAGTGGTAAAAGGGGCAGTTTCGACCTAAACTACACCTTAATTCTAATGGTTACTTACGTTATTATGATTTATAAATTCCAATTAAATATATTACTATACTATTCGCACCGCACTTTGAAGGAATCAACGGAAACTTTCTCTCTAATTCAATTGTTAAGGATTCAAATAACGTAATTCAATTTAACGACTTCTAATCCTTTATCGTTACGATGAAAGGATAACATACCAGCTGTTTGAACAACTCTCCTTGGTTCATTTATTGATATCCCTAGTAATAAGGGGTTCATTGTCAGATCAATCAATGAAATCTCAGAAATATGATCGGCAACAAGAATTGATGACAATAACCAACTGGCTATGCAATCATCATCAATCGGTATCGGGTTTAGCTGAACAAATCCGTTAATATTTGTAATAAGTCCCCAATCTGTTATCGTCTGGATGACACGGTTAACATTTCTTGGTATTGAACTAATATTCGGAAACTGTTCGCCAACCCGATCTACAACGGTCTTTCTTAAAACACTACCAGTAAGGTGGCATAGTGTTCCTATCACCTTAACGGTTTCTTTATAAATTGGGAATACATTTAAGGAGAGTCCAAAATGTAATATAGGAAGCATTTTGAAATTATCAGTCAGGTTAAAACTGATTGCGGACATACGTAAAAGGGTAAAGTCATCATTTGATGTTAACCAAAGCCGCGTTAGTTGATTAAGCGTTTTACGGGATGATTCTGAGCCTTTTATTTGCGTTGCCAGATAATCATGGAGCAAGGTTTGGGCTTCTTTTAGATTAGTATGTGAAACAGATAGTTCATAGGCATAGTTAACCCAATGTAAGGACAAGAATCGATCAGCTCCAATCGAAAGAGGTTTAATAACCATTATTTAATAATAACCTCATCGCTTCGAGTGCGTAGCCGCGCTGCAGTTTATCATGATAGCGTTGATTGGAGTAATTCCTTAAGCAGTTATAACAACTAGTCTCAACTCCACATTGACAGCTGTTTACCTTCTTATATCCTTCTAGAATTGCTTCTTTAAGATGATTCTTGATATTCTCTACGTGTCCAGCTCCGCCAGGCACAGTGTCGAATAGTATTATTGAAGCTGGTTCGCCAAAGGACCGATAATATAATGTCCCATCAATGTCAGAACGTTTTATCCCTTGTGACTCACACGCACCTTCTAACAAAGCGTACATCAAACTTCGTTGATAACTCAATGATTTGTTATTATTAAGCCTGGCTAACTTTGGTTGGAGTCCAGGCATCTTTATTTCGAGAACATCCGTCAAATATATATGGCCTAAGGCGACAAAGCTTAGCACATTTTCTTTATTGTATATACAATCAGTGTCAGTAATAGGATTCTTATGATTAAGAAAATTTCTTTTTGTTGAGAAATCAACGACTTCGCCATAACCACAAGTTTTGCATATATTAAATCCTTCTCCATATCCATTGTTAACTTGGATTAAGTAACCATATTTTGAGTACCTAGTGTAAGTCTCTAAACCAAGCGAATCATCTAAAGAAAAGTCAGTGCTGTAATCAAATTTCTTTGATTTTTCTTCTTCATAATCCCCAAAGTAGACAGTGCTTGCATAAGTTCGTTCTGGAGGAGCTTCGCCTGGGATTTTAATTTCCGGTCGAGCAACGAAACCTGTAATTGGAATAATAAACGTTTTTGGAGTTGACAGTTTTGCTCCGCAAGTGCAGATTGTAGGTACTTCCATTCCTTGATAGAGCTTTTTACATTCCTTGCAAATCACATATTTCTTTTGTGGCCATTCTTTCCTTCTGTGAATCTTTAATCCACCACCTGTCCAAATCTTTTTACCCGCTACGACCTGGCTGCCTGGAGCGAATTCGGAGATCGCCATTCGTAAATCTCGTGATAATTCAATATCTGTCCCCCCAGTATTAGCGTCCAGATGATTTGTTTGTAATTCAACTACATCTACTGGGAAACCATATTTTGGAAGCACATTCCGCGAGCCTAAAAATCCTAAAATCTCTCCTGATTTCAGCTGGTTTATTATCTTTTCTTTACCAATAATTTTTTTCCCTAAATGCGGGTTGCGAGTTTTATCTGATTCAGACCAAAGATTATTAATTTCCATCTTGAGATATTCAAGGTCGTCGGTAATATCATCATGGGCAAGATCTAATACACCCTCATGATCTTCGTTGGTTAATTCTGAAATCCATCCCCAATCTTTAATATCTAACCTTTCATGCAGTCCCGAAGGAATAATATTCATGAGTTCTTCTTTTAATTTCTGTGGACGTAAATCCAGGTATTTCTTTAGTAATTCTCTCCCATTTAGTCCTTCCTCTGGTGCAAAGAAATCACCGACATTTTTAAACCTTCTATTTTCTTTCTCATCTACCCATCGGAAAAAGCTAGCAAATACAGCTGAATGTAAATGTCGCCTGACTATTTTTTCGTTTGATAACGGCGTACGAGGAGGTTTTATCTTTCCAGAAATCATTCGTTCTGGCTCATTATAGTTGCTCAAATCGTGCGACCGTCTTTGAGCATAGGTCATAATATAAGCTGCACTGTCAGTACGTCTGCCTGCACGCCCCGCCCTTTGAATATAATTTGCAGTTGTCGGTGGCATGTTTCTCATCATGACTGCTTGCAGGTCGCCAACATCAACCCCAAGTTCGAACGTGGTGGAACAACTCAATAAATTAATCTTTCCTTGAATAAAGTCATTCTGGACCTCAGCGGCTTTTTTAGGCGTCCATTGGGCAGTATGTTCTTGTGCGGTCAACGGAATGAGGTTGTTCTTTAAGTAAGCATTACGAAAGACATTCTGTTCCAGAGTAGATCTGTGCTTAGACAATGGCTCGAGTTTCCCTGGACATGCGTAAGTCATACAAACTTCACTCGCTCCTTCAGGGTAAATGTTCTTACAATGGTCACAAATGACCCATCCATCCAGCTTATCATTTGGTAATTTCACTCGCCACATCTTATTGTCTATCGTATAAACAATTCCTTTTCGTTTATTCGGGTGAGTGACCTGATTAAATAAATTCATCCATCCTGTATCTAATATAAATTCCCAAATCTCCTTCAATAATTCACGGGAGCGCTGTTTCGCTTCCTTTTTAGAGACTCCTTTGCTTATCAAAAGTCTTTTTAAATAATCTGATCTACTGTTCTCATTATTAGGTTTCGGCATCCATGAGAATATTCCAGCTTTAGCATCTGCTTCATTTTGACGGAAGAAGAGTTGTCGATTGCGTGGCTTAAACTCCTCGGAATTGAAAATATTTTGATCAGGCATTAGATATGAGACTGCGCCTTGATAGCGCAAGGTATTTAACAAAAATCTTAATAACCGGTAGGTTTCTTCCCGATTTAAATTGAGAGGAGCATATTGCAGAAATTCTGGCCAATCCTCACCTACAACTGGATCAAACGAAATTAAACCCAAGCCTTCAAGACTGATTCTTCGATCTAGTGGGGAAAAATCTTGCATCAACCATATCGCCATCGGACGCATACGTTCAGTATGCGTATCTTTTACATCAAAAAGGTTCAGCTCTTCAGCCTGATTGACTAAAGGATCGATTAGATCTGGCAATCGGATATCCGTATTAGTTTTGAAGCGTTCTTCAACGGTCTTTAAAATCAATCCACGACGCAAGTTTCGCATATGGGTTCTTTCAATATATGGAGCGAAGAAAGCAGCATTTTGTCGACTGTCAGTAAAGTTGAGCATTTTTCGCCCTTGACCTGGAAGGTCCTTTTCGTTTTCTTTTGTTGATGAAGGAAGTTGATCATACAAACTGCCAGCAATTACGCTGACTGGCGCGTCTTGCCCTGTCAAAAATCGGAAAACAGCCCCTGAGCTATTACGAGTAGAACAACTTACGCAACGCTTAAGTGTTTTCTTAGCTTTTAAATCAATTTTAAATACATCTATCAATTGTTCCTTGCAGGAACACTTTTTTGGCTGACTCTTGCTCTGGACTTGGCCACAACGCGGACAAAGTTTCTTTTCTTCTAAGGATTCATGTGGACCTAAATCATCAATTTCAAGTTGTTCATTAACATTCTCGTCTTCGTTATCTTCAGCATCTCGACTAGTTAGTATGTAGTAATTCGTTTTCCGAGCAGTTTCCGAATTGCTTATTTGACTATCTTGGACTAAATAATTCAGATTTACATCGATTTCAAAACCTTCAGGCTCTTCCTCTAAAGTGCTGCCCGAGTCTTCCTTTCCAATATAGTAAGCAGTTCCACAGCGAGTACAATTTGCCAACTCAAAAACACGGCTACCACAATCACAATAATTCCTTCTCTGAAGGTATAGGCGAGGCATACCTTCGGGATGTCCTTCTTTATTAAGGCATACAAACGCACCTTCTAATGCACGCGCAAATGTATGGTATCGAGCAGGCAATAAAGGCATATCATCTTCTCCAGCTTTCGCGATAACAGCCAGGTCAACCAAATCAATTAAACTTTGCTCTGCGTTGTCTGCCTCAGGAAAAATTGTGTCAGCAACGTTATGTAACAACTCCGGTTTATCGTTAATTTCCGTTAATAACTTATGGATATTGCTATCTCCCTTCAAAATGTTGTAGAGTAATACTGGCACACGTTGAGCAGACGATTGTTGACTTAAGATTTCCGCCTGTGCCACAATCTCTTCCGGAACTAAGTTCTCCAGAAATAACTGCTTGATATTTTTGGTGATTGTTTCTTCAGATTCCTGCGAATTAACTGTATAAAGCAAGGAGGCATAAACCTCAGGTTTTAGGCTTCCCCATATTTCTCCAAGAGCATTTAGTGGGAGCATATCTGCCCCGACAACATCTTGTTCATCAGGGTTGTTATCATCCCAGACAAAGCTTTTGTTAAACAGTTTTGAAGCAAAGTCAACCACCTCAGGGTAATCTGCTTTTCCGGCACCCATCGTAGCTGAAGTGGCAATTGCTTTAATCTTGCCGTGCTTGTCACCAGCAACACGCTCCTGCAAGCGCCTGAGCAACATGGCAATTTCGGTGGCATTCGCACCATCATAAACATGGGCTTCATCTACAACGATATAGTGCCAGTGATTACCAGTAACTCCATCAAACAAAGATGTAGCTTCTGGCCTTAACAATAAGTATTCCAGCATGGCGTAGTTTGTCACTAATATATGTGGTGGAGTCTCGTGCATTTCATCACGAGACTTTAATTCATTTTCGATTTCTGGCTCCGACCCACCATACATCGTTCTGAAATTGTTAAGAGCATCTTTCCTTGAATCTGGCGTTTCCGCAATATTAATATAACGACCAAAAGTAATTGCAGGGTAACTCTGGAGGATTCGTCGCAGACGTTTCATTTGATCATTTGCCAAAGCATTCATGGGATAGAGCAAGAGTGCTCGCACACCAGGCTGGCTCAAAGTCCCCGCATCTTGTTCCCGTAATAAGTAGTCCAGCAGTGGTATTAAGAATGACTCGGTCTTGCCCGAACCAGTTCCCGTGCTAACAACGATATTGCGACCCTTTACTACCTTGCGAATTGCATTGACCTGATGTGAATATAAAGGGCGGTCAAAAGGTAAGTGATCAGAACATAAATCTTTGAATCGAGTAGAAAGAACTCCTTCATCAACCAGCTGATGAATACTTAAATCTTTTTTATACGGCAATGCAATTTGCAATAGGGGCCCTTTCACGAGCACGTCCTGCCCCTCAATAGCTTTCGCAAATTCGTCGCGAAGCTCTTCATCCTGAAAAGGTTTTATGGTTTTCAGGTAGTTAATATAGGTTGTCCGAATTGCCTCGGTAGTTTGTAGTGGATGAATTGCCATATTTTGCCTCCCAATTTTCATTATAGGATTTCTATATCAGTTGGATTGAAAGAAGCCTTTCCTTGTACCATTTCAAATCTAAACGTTTCGTATCTATGCATACTTCTATGATGTCTATAAATTATGCTTTGAACAGGATGTGAAAATTTACCACATGTAGAGCATCGAAAAAAACAGTCATTATCGATAATATAGAATACAGAACGTTCGAAATCCATCTCAAAATCGATATTTTCTCCACCAGAGTCAGAATTCATACTTAATATAAAATTTGAGTCCGCTTTGTAAACTGTCTTCAAAATTGAACCATCTATTGCGCGAATACCTACTACACTCGCTTCACCAAAAGGCGTTAACAACAAGCTCCCTACTGAGATGATACCCGCTGCTTGTGGAAAGTCATTTTCTAACTTCTTGATCCAACTTGACCATAAAGTTGGTTGATTGTTGTTTTTGAGCTGAATAAGCGATTCCTCGGGTTGGCGCTTTAAAACGTCATAAAATGACTCGTCATCAATTCGATCGGTTTGTTTAGCATTGAATAGAAGTGGAAAAACATCCTCATCCTTATGTTCAGAGAGGATTGTCAGATATTGTGAGATCACATCGGATGAGCGCTCAACGAGCGCAGCCCTCTTGAGAGCTTCTAGGAGCCACTCAGGTAGGTCTTTCGGGTTTTCGCTTATGTAGTTTGATAATAACTTCGTTAGTAGAATATCGCTTGATGGATTATCTTCCATGTTTAGAAGATTTGCCAAAGCCCATTCAGCTACATCACGGTTTTCATTCAATACTTCAGCGGCATCATTCGCTGATAGCCTTGATTCATCAATCATCCTTACGATATAGGAGATTAAGCTATCATCTTTTCTGGAGATAAGTGATCTGATGCATGTTGAAGTGACTTGCGGATCATCAATATTGTCAAGCATAAGGTAAGCTGTATCTTTATAAAGCCTGGAGGTATCCGAATCGGTCTCGGTAAGCCTTATCATCCGCATATAGGAAATCAGATTGGGATCATCTTTAGGATACTTTTTTAGGATGGATTCGACAAGTTTAGGATGGAACATGAACTTGCGGAAAAAACTAAAAAATGGCCCGCGTTTTATCTTTGATTCCATCCAGTGAACTGAATTAACCAATGCAACGACATCCGAAACATCTTTTAAAGGCAAAGCTGCTTCTGAGAGAGCTTGATCTCTACTATTGGAATCTCCGAGCGAATCATAAATACAACTTCTTTCAATTGCATTCCGAAATTTTAAATTTGGATTATTTTGAACTTGTGCTAAATCCGCTAATCTTTTATGCGGATCTTCTAAGTCAATTACATAGCGCAAACTATCTTTTGGCGGTTCTGCTGCTTCATGTTCCCATCTTCGACGGATGTAAAAGTAAACAGAATAACTCGAGGGTGGCAAAGCAAGATTTTCGAAAAGAAAATCCCCGCGGCAAGCATCAGGTATTTTTACTTCAATCAAGTTTTGCCAAGGTTGCCAATTCGATTTAAGCATCACACGACGACCTTTGAGCGGAAGGTCCTCCTCCCAAGTTAATCTCCACTCCAAATCTGAAACCTGTTTCAGTTGAACATTGTTAACGACCATCTCAGGGCTAACTTCAAGGAGTGAGTATTTTATAGGCGGGCTCTTGTAATCTTTTTGGAATACTAACAGAAATTGGACTTGGGAATTGCTTGCTCTTATCGTATCAGCAAATTGTTTGAGAGATACTCGCAACTGATCCCTCGAAAAGCCTGTTCTCTGGAAAGGAGCTTCTTGAAGAATATGTTCTTCTGAATCGGTCTCAACCAACTGACATGTAATCTCGCCAATATGTTCTGCTAAACCATACATTTCCACATACAAACCACTGCTCTCATATTGGAGAAACCGCTCTACGGAAATATGAATTCCTTGTTGATCCAATTTCATTTCACCAGGATTTTGCGCCTCAGCCAACCCCCACCTCAAACGGATAATCGGGATCGTACAGGATACTTGAACAACCACACCTTCAGGTGTGGTCATCCTAAGGTTTAGAGATATGCGGCGCGCATCTGGTGGAGCTTCAACCTCAAACATCCCGTCTGAATTTGTGATTTTTGCTGTCTTTGGGCTGCTTTGGTCAATAATCCAGGACCCCTTTGGTAGCCTAATGCCGAATTTGACGGGTCTTTTTGCCTCATCCGTATCGGGAAAGTTGCTTGAGTAGTTATATAGTTTCAAGGAAGGCCATAAGCGGATTTGAAATTCACTTTTTCCACCTTTTGAGTTAGAAACCTTAATTTCATAGGTGCCGGCAGCCTGGTCACCTAAGATAGAGCGAAGTGAAAAAAGAATACGGTCATCTTCAAACCTGCATAACTCGTTACATTCACTCAACACGAACTGTTTCTTAATGTTAGGTGCTGCTTGATCTATTGCTGCAATATCGACTTTCCAGCCGGCTAATGCTTTTGAATCGGTTGCGTTCCGTGGTCTGGGAATGCTTATTTTCGGTGGCTCTGAAATATATAGTGGTTGATCAAGGTTTTCATCAAATTCAAACAGGTGACCTTCGATAAGCGCGGGTGTGATATTATCCCAGGCGATTGGAATGACCTGACCTAATGGCTGACCGTCCTTGTAAACCAATAAAGAATTCGCGCTCTTTAGACTCAAATGTTCAACTTGCCAGTTACTCCACCCGGAACTGCTGTACTTGAAGGCGCCTTCTCTTCGTGCTTCCCCTTCAATTTCAAGATCGGAACCCGCTGGTGTTAACAAGTAAAGATCTTCAGCAGGAAGGGTCTGAACAATAGGAATGTGTCGAAAGTTCTCCTTGAATGCCATCAGTGATACTTTAGCATCGTTTTCCAACAGAGGGAGAGACCAGCGTCGGATTTGATTGCTGCTATCAAGATCAAATGATAACGAAACGGTTACCCTTGTTGTTGGGTTTGACAGAGCGAAAAAACTATCACGAGAAATATAATCTTGCCCTTGACGCACAATTTCACAAGGAATAATTTTCGATGTGTCAACTTCCATAAGAGAAACGACCCAATGCAAATCTTTTTCTGCAATATTCAAGGGTACTACCTGAGATGGTAAACGCAATAGAACAGCGGCTTCCTCAGGATAAGGATTAAGTTCAAGATATGGCTTTTTCCAATGAAACTTCTTGTCAGACTGGCTTTCGCTATATTGCTCAAAGAAAGCATGGATGTATCCTGGTAATTCAGGAACTTCGCTACGCGGGAGAATCTCACCATAGTTTTCATCGGCATGCTTGACCAACTTGCAGCAAGCGTTGAACCATGCCAAACCCATCTCACCGCTATTATTAATGAAGTCTTTTACAGGTTTATCAACATTAGCAGTTTCGACCAGGTACTTTAATGCTTCTGCAGGTGGAAGTTCCTTCAACCGGTCATCCTTTACTGCAGGTTCGACCATCCGTTCAAAAAAATCTGGTAATGAGTAAACGGGAATCCCACCATGGAAGCGTATGGTTGTGACGTAATGGTTGGATGTGTCATTTTTGTTGAATGTCTTCAGTACGTTTGCCTTAGCAAGTTTCAGAAATTCTTTGTGCCACCCGCCGCTTTGGAGATGCTGAGTAGCACCAACTTTCTCTTGCAAGGCTTCCCAATAACCAGCTTGATCGTTCGCCGCAGCAAAGTGAGCCAGAAGTGTCATAAAGGTAAAGGGGTATTGTTTGACAATTCGCTGAGTAGCCTGCGTGAACGTACCAATCTGCAATTGTGTCTTGATGATTGCAGCTAATTCATCCAGATCTGCTTCGGATATTGGAATTTCACCAATAATGCGCAGCTTGCTTTCAAAATAAGGCTTTAAGGTTTTCTCCCAATTAATCAGCTCATTCATTTGCCCCTCGCTTTAGAATCGTATTTTTTTAAAACAACAGTTCCTGTTTCGGTTCAAGTCTTGCTCTACCGCGGGCATTATCCACATATACCTTAAGCTGTGGATCTTCCTGTAAGGCTTGCTCCGGAAGGCGTTCAGCCACCCGCACGATGAGATTATAGTCATGCTCCCGCCAGGCTTTGCTAAACCCTGCTTTTACCGCTTCACTTCTGAAAGCCCGTATTTTGCCTTTACCTTGTATAAACTGATTGAACTCCCTCAAAAGTGACGCTGTGCGTAAAGCTTCTAAGTCAGCCTGTTTGTTCAAGTCTGGAACATACCATCGATCTTGATCATCTAATAAGAAATTTTCCTTTAGAATTTCCAGCAGCTCGGGCAATTGTTCAAACCGCGATTGGTGTAATTGCTTTAGAAACTTAGGTTGCAGTTCTGCATAAGTTTGCGGGCCATTGCCTGCATCTGTGTCAAGTTCGATCCGCAGCCACTGGCGGGTGCTGTTTTCGTCAGAGACAAAGAGACTTAGCTGCTCAACTTTCTCAGCAAGCAGCCGTTGCTCATCATAAGCATTTGCCTGTGCGTTCGTAAAAGCCATACCATCCCGCGTTAGGAATCTATCTGACAAGCCTCGATAGAATTCACTGGAGTCCAGTGGTATCGTCAATCCCCGCGTTAAGTGAAAAGCGAGCATACGATCATAAAGCAGATAGGGCGTTCGTTCCGCTTGCATCTCAACGATACCATCAATAATGCCAGGCATGGGTAACTGATCCAGGTGCTGACGTACAAATTCCCAAGCGCCTTGAACTGACCCTCCTTGGATTTCAAATTGCTGCTCAAAGCTTGCATGTGGTTTATACGCTGAAATGATCAGATCTTGTTTAACTGCGGCATTTGTGGTGACTTGCTTGAAAGTGGTTTGTTGTTTATCCAAAGTGCGTACATCGGCGATTACAAAACCAGCCTGTTGGATTGCTTCCTGGATTGCATTCCAAACACTGTTTTGGGAGTTATGGAATTCAACGGTCATCCATCGACCCGGTTTAAGCAAGTCAAAACAAACACTAAAACTAGCCTGTATTAATATTTGATAATCAATTAAATTTTTTCTTTGCTCTTTACTAATGATTGCTTCCTGAGCAATTGCAGTCAACACTCCCAGCCAACTTTCCCATAAAAAATTTAGCTCAGAATACATCAAATTCCCACCGAAAGGGGGGTCGATAAAAATATAATCCATAGAACCCTTCTGGTTCAATGAGTTTCCACTGGATTTGCATTCTACGATGGAAGAAGCTTTGGTTATAGTCTTTGGATCAAATAAAAAATCTTTTATTTTTCCACCCATCAATGTTAATACATTAGCTTCAGCAACTAGCGAGGCAACATATAGTGTTCCAGAAAGTGGACCATTACCCCTTTTCCCCATATTGTATCTTGTCAATTTCGTTGAGAGGGAACCGCAGATTGATTGAAAAATAACAGACCATCTTAACTGATAAGATCTGTGTAAAGAACTCATAGCGTTTTTAATCAAAGCAGATACGAATAAATTTCTCTTGGTATAAAAATGGTGGACATGAGTCATGCCGATCCTAATCGGTTCTGAGGTTTTATCGCCAACAGGTAATTTGTTCGTCGGAAATGAATATGGAATATCGCTTTCATCGATCTTTTTGATCAAATCCAAGTCAGCCTTGTCAGGCTGCTTTTCATAGCGCTTTTTGCCCAGACTGTAGTTGATGAGCACCGGAACTTGCCTCGCCTGTGTGATCGTTTCATTGAGCGCCCGGTCGAATAACTTATCCATCACGCGCTCTACCTTCAGTGCCCCGCTGCTCCTCTTGGGACTTTTTGAAAGCAAGCTTCCGCAGCCAGGGCAATCCCAAATATCCTTAATCGTCTTTTGTGCTTGATCCACAGCCACATCCCAAAAGACCATTTCGTTTCCGCAGTTGGGACAGTGGAAGACATCCGACCAAACCGTGTAATTGATTTTCCCTTTCACACGTTGGTGGTTGTCAACGTGAGGATGCCAGGTCTCATACATCCAGCCGCATTCCTGTTCCAGCTCCATCAAAATCCGTTTAGCCTCTTTTTCAAAAGCGACGGCATCGACTGGGGTGTTGTAGTTGTAGGCAATAAAAGTCGCTGCAGGTGAAAGATCATTCAAGACAACTTTTCGTGCTCCTAACATCGAGATCAGTTTCTTGCCTTCATAAATTCGGCCTTTTTGGTCTACCCGATAACCCAAACTCTCAACTGTTTTCTTGTCTCCACACAGTTGAGCGGCAACACCAGTCATGCCTGTTCCACAAAAGCCATCAAAGACGACATCTCCAGGGTCTGTGTAGTGCAGGATGTATCGCATAATAGCTTTGTGTGGGACCTTGGTATGGTATGAATGCGCGTTGTAGATCGGGTCGTTCTTGCCTTCGGAAACATCAGCAGCAAACGGCTCGCGTTTATATGCTTTTTCACTTTTAGATATATCGCTATCATCTGGCAAGCCTAACTCCCGACGCAATACTTGGCGTTCCTGTTGCCATTGTTCTAAAATTTCCGGCAGAAATGGATTTGGGCAGGCAGTATAAAAAGGGGGATCGGAAAGTTCCAGGATTGCTTCGTCAGATCCTATCGGGAAACCCTCAATGGCACGAAACTCGGGGTCTTTTAAATAGGCTGCCAGCCTCTTTCTATAATACTCTTTATCAATTCGGTCCTGAGCGGTTGGCTTTTTCGTTTCAAATGGGAAAATTTCTTCAAAAGCTTTTTGGTTGCTTGCCATGCCTTTCCCTCTTTAAATGCTTTTTATTGCTTCTCTCGTGATTGCGAAATTACTACTCCGAGTTGATTCACCAGTCAATCTGAATACGCAACTTTTGGGGATCTTTCCCTTCTAATTGGTTGCCTAAGAAAGCACGGAAACGTCTTTCCACTTCTTCAGGCAGACAGGGCATTCCTGGACCTGTAAGCGCGTATAACAAGGCAGCTCCATCTAACTGGATAACTTCAATCCCTTGTAATGTGTCTTTGACACCTTCAATGAAGCTCTCAGTTAAAGGATCGGGTAATCTGTTTGATTGGATGAATTCTTCTACAACTTTCCTGGTTTTTTCACTTACTAAACCCAGGTTCTTCTGAGCTTGATCGGTGGTGAGGTTGTCATGAATGATGGTTGTCCATCGATTTAATGTTGCACCCAAGTCCTCACTTATTTCATCGAGTTCCTCACCGCTAACTTTCAGCTTTTCTTCCATTGCTGGTATATAAGTACAATATGGGCAAACTGCACTTTCAGTTAGGTCCTCAGCACGTAAGTTCGTACATGAACGCAGCCCCTTAATTCTTTCAATCAAATGATTCAATTCAGATGAAGGAAGCAGGTTCAGTTTCCCAAGTGCTCTCAACACCGCCCATTTCGGGTCGGAAGTAATTGCCTTTTTGCGTTGGTCCTGTTCACGATCCAGCCGGGCTGATTGATGGAGCTCAAGATAGTGCTGCACATATTCGTGTTTTAGGTTATCTAATCTTGCGATAATCTGTTGGTCTAAACTTGAATTGGAGCGGGCCTCTGGGTTCGTAAGCGCTTTCAAAATATAGTCTTGTGAAGTTTCAAGCTCCTTGCTCCACGGGTCCTCCTCTGGCAATGCTTTCTTAGCTTCCTTGAGGTAATCCCAATGTGCTGTGAGTTTGTAAATGGACTCAAAGATATTTGAAAGTTCCTCAAGTTTGTTTCGTCCTTTCATACTAGCATGAATCTCGCCAACACCAAGGTCCAGATTTGAAAACCTAGCATAAGAATTGAATTTTGTTAATCCGTTTAAAAATAACAGGTATTCCTCAAGTGTCTTTTTAACCGCTGCTTGTTCCTGTGATGGGAGGATCATTTGTTGACCAAGCTTTGGCCCGCTGCGCAATTGGTTGAGCATCCGAACTACTCGCTCTTGTTCCTCCGAGAGTTTCTTTTGGAACAAATCAACCGCTGTCATTTGTGAACGCAGATCATCAAGTAACGCCGGCGGTACGTCAAAATGCGAAAATAATTCACGCACAGTTTTTTCTGGAATTGGTTTTGGTTTACTAATAGAAACAAAATTGAGGATCTGATCGAGGCTTAAGCGAGTTTCCTCAGTGTTTAACTCACTTACAGACCAACCACGTAAATTTAAACTGATCAGGCCTTGTTTTACTAATGCAGCAAGAACTAAGGCAAAGAGAGTTGGCTCAAGCCCAAATCTCTGATCAGTTTCAGCACCTGGCTCACCTTTTAGAATTTCACCGCGGTTAACTACAGTGCCAGCTGGGAGTTGATTAACTAAGTCCAAATAGTAAGAAGCGTAAGGACTTTCATGCAGATCCCACATAATCTGGCTTTGCTGGACTTTACCTAACTTCAATCCTTCAAGGATCACCTGAGTCATTTTTGAGGCTGGACTTCCAGAAATTGTTCGTAAAGCTTGCTCGCACAGTGGATCGAGCGTCTTGCTGTTAAGCTCTACTCCTTCAAACGATGGATAATCCGGATATTTTATTTCGAATGCTGGTTCAAACAGTGTGCTTGATATTTTGTGAACCATATCTCTGAAGTTCATTCCCCGAAGGTTGATATGGAAGTCTGAGATAAGTTCTGCGACGGGCTTAGTTTGCTGGTTGTAGTGGATCTCGTAAAAACGAATGAAGTTGTCAGTTAAGTATCTTGTGAGGGTTCTACCGTGATCTCTAAGTTTCTTTTCGTATTGATCACGATTGGCACCAGTAGAGATAGCTGCCATTTCAGCCGTCCCGGCGTAACTTCGTAAATATTTTTCTAATCGTGGATCATCCAAGTTGAGGAGAAAGAATATTTCATCGGGCCTATCAGATAGCACATCCTTTCCATTGCCAAATGGGGAGTGGAAATGAATGTAAAAATCTCTTTCCGGATGAGTAGTTGAGCGTTCATTAGAAGCGCCGAGGAATAAGTAGCCCTGACGTGTAATACCATGGCTTGTCCAAGGGATTTCTTTCTCCCATATTCGAAATCCGGTAACATAGCTGCCTTCAGTAATTTCAAGCACCATTTTTATGATTTCAAAGTAGTATCGATCAAGAGTGGTCGGATCCAAAGTTTTGGCTTTCTGATCTATTAATGCATCAAAATCGATGTCCTTCTTAAGATCCAGGTAGTATTGATCGTTTTCAGGATTGTGACTGATAAATTGGCCGTTCACAGCAGTTGAGATGGCTCTAAGAATTGTCTCAACGGTTGCTAATAAAAAGTCAGCGTCCAATTCAGGTAGAGGTAAATACAAGCAAAGCTGATCCTTTAGCTCCGTGGGTGTAACCCCTATCGGGGCATAAATATCACTTACGGTAAGTCGGTTCAGCGCAAGTCCATCGATGATTTGTAGAGCAGCTTCTCGATAATTAGCTGTTTCATTCGAATATTTAACCTTGTCCGAAAGTACGCGTGCTTTTTCCTGTACCAATCTGACATCCGGGATAGTTCTGAAAGCATCATCCTCGCAAATCATTCGCCAGTACGAGTCGTAAGTGATCAAACCGGGTTTTCCTATAGGAACATCATGGTCCAGTAAAGCGGTCATTTCTGTGCTTAATGCTTTGAGAAGATCTCGACGTTCACCGATGGAAACTTGTTCAAAAACTTCAAGATAAGTGGGATGAACAGGAAAAAGTTCTATAAATTCATCTAGTCGTTCTGCCATGTCTGTATAGAGCGGTGTAAATTGTTCCAGATGTTTTCGTATGCTTAGCTTCTGTTGATTTGTTTTGCTCAATAGACGATGACTAATTACATAAGCCACATCTTCTTTTATGATCTTGGATTGGTCAAATCGCGCTTGCACGCGTTTGATCGAGTCAGCCACAAAAGAAAACCGAGGATTGTCAAATAATGCCTCTTGAATTCCAGCAACAAAACGCAACGGCAGAATTTCACAAGCTTCTCCGACCTCCCTTAAAAAGTTCAAGTCTAAAATAATCTCAATCTCATTTCGGGAGCGTAAATAATCAAGTAATTCATCCAATACTATGAAAAGACCTTTATCAGGGAATTTTGCCCTAAATTCGGTCATCATGTTTGAGAGAAGCTGCTTGTTACTGATCGTTTCATCAAGAGCAGGAAAATGATAGGTCACACCTAAATTTGCCAGCTGTCTTCCTAAATCATTAAAAACCACATCTCTTAATGCCATTTTCGTAGCAGCCGTTTCCTGCCTAACCACGATAAATCTTCCAGCCAATTCTTCTAATCCTTGTCGGACGGCGGGATGTTGAATTCGTTCTAATAAATCCACATGTTCACATATCGCGGAAATGACTGCCATCAAATGGGACTTACCCGCTCCATAATTGCCGACAATGAACAGCCCCCGTCCCGATCTAGATGAGTCCAAAGATAATGCTGGGAGAATGCGGTGCAGAATTACATCTGCCATTCGGTCAGAGATCACATAAGTCTCGACAAGATGAGCAGCGGTCTCCTTTTGATTAGCTTTCAAAAGCTGAATGACTTCGGTAACTGCTTCAAACTGTATTAAGTCTCTATATTTCATAAAATCATCTATTCCTGAGCATTAAAATCAATTGGGAGATTTATGTATTGAAACTGAAGCGTTGTAAAACACTATTAAATGAGTTCTTGCCCTAGAACATCCTACGTATAAAAGTGTCTCAAGATCCATGTAATTTACGGGGTCTAGTTCAGTGATGATAACTACTCGCTTCTCCAGTCCTTTGAAGCGTTGAATACTGGAAACCATAATATCTGTTTGGCGAGAACTGGATTGTTGACTCAACCTGAAATTACCTAATGGTGTGCCCGGAAGTAAAACGGTTCGAGTATCACCTTTGGGAGTTAGAACAACAATCTCCTTGGAACTCACATTTTCATCTATCACAAGACGATGCAGGGTTTTGCTCAATCCGCGTTTCATTTCATCGGCATTGTCATAGGCGATCCATTCAGGAGCAATACCATCTGGGGCAGAGCTAGTCAAACTATTGGGGTTGTTATGATACCGTTTGACGGTTTCATGTATGAGTTTAGTGTTTCTACAATTCTCAAAAAGTTGGAATGGGGGTTCAGTAATCAAACCACCAAAGTCAGTTGAGCCTTGGAATATGTTTTGGTTATCGTCATAAAAAATAAAAAAATAACCGTCCGTCTTCAACAAGGAGTGTAGCGCAATCCAATAGTTTTCAAGGAAATCCTGGCCCTCATCAACAATGATAGCATCATATATGGGATCGGATTCTTCGGCAAATTCCATCAAGTATTCAGGATAGAGTTCTGTGAATTTTCTCCGGTCATCAACATTATTGGGTATCGATTTCCTTAATCTTCTTGTTGCCAGGGCACATAATCCGTGGAAATTTTCTACTGTTGCATCGATCAAAATTGTCTTTAAATGGTCTGCAAGCGCAGAATTAAAACAGACAAACAGTACATTTTGTCCGAGATCACAAAACTGTTGAGCTTTTTTCACTGCAAGCATTGTCTTGCCAGATCCAGCACAACCAGCAATGGCTACTCGTTTTCGATTTCCTAATATTTGCAATGCCCGGAATTGATCCTCTGTAAGCTGGATTAGTTTTTGATCAACATTTTCCAACTCAGCACCAAGAGGTGTCTTAAATTCGAATGAGTTGGCTAGTAATTTTTCTGCAAGCATAATACAGTTAGTGCCTGGTGCATAATCTTTCATATTTATCCCAAAAGAATATGCGAACAAGTTGGATACAGTTTCGTCTATTTTGGAGAGGTCTTGCGAATCGAGAATTTGTTCACGGGGCAGGTCAAGTTTTAATGATTGTCCTGGCCTGATCCAAACATCAGGAAAACAGACGGCATGCCACATGTTAATCTTATATTGCGGCCAACCTGGTATTTCCCTTAGCTTCTTCTCTATGTTGTAGTGATTTCTACGAGCTTGTTCGACAGGATCTTTGATCTCATGGTAATCGTTATTACGGTCCTGACTATACCATTGATCATTCTCATGCTGGTATCGAATACCACCGCCCTTGACTTCTAGAAAAATAAATCCTTTTTCAGCATGAGCTATTACAAAATCAGCTTCCCCTTCTTGGACGCCTTTATATTTGTTTTGATCCTGCCAATGGGTACTATAAAAAACCGTATACGTATCTGGCAGTGACTTTAAGGCCAAGAAAACTTTAAGTTCACCACTTCGAAGAGGATTGTCCAGGACAGATTGTGGTGGCTGATTTGGGAAAATTCTAGCCATGATTCTCCTTTAATGTATTTGGTTAAGTTTACCAACAAAGGGCATATAGTTTTATTCTAATACTTCAAGCCCAATAAGAAAAAAAGATGAAAATCCATTTGATTCTAGAGGTGAGGACACACTTTTCTTTGCTTGCCAATTCACTCTACTTGCCCAGTTCCTCTTGAAAGGTTTCTAAATAATTGGCTTCAGACGGAAATGTACCAGACTGATTGATTGTGAGAGCATAGCTTTGTCCTACTTGATTATTCGTTCTCTTATTCACTTCATAATTCAACTTTCAATTCCTGCAATTTCGAATAGGTAGTTGTTTATTAGGTGGAGGACGATACAGAAACAAGGAACTTGAAAGTGCGAAGCAGTAATAATGAAAAGAAAATCGAAATTAAGAATCTCTCACATTGTATAGAGGCTATAATTTCTTGACTTGATACTTCGTCTTATTATGAAAGAGGCTAATGATCCACAGTTGAACGAGCGTTAATCATTTCTTATTGACTATCGAAACTGCTCGTTTATTTACTGTGCTTATTCGTTATTTGCCTTATATCTTTTAACTAATTTATAGAATGTGGTTTTCTTAAGATTCAATTTCTCCATAGCCTTTGTCGCTGTGATTATTCCGTCCGTCCATAGTTTATAGTACTTTTCCCATTCAACCGGAAATTCAGCTTTTGGCCTTCCTAAATGTTTCCCTTTAGCCCGTGCAGCTTTAATCCCCTGCATTTGCCTTGATCGTGTATTTTCTCTTTCTTTTTGGGCAGTATAGCTAAGAATTTGAAGAACCAGATCTGCGATAAACCTCTTGTCTAAATCTGAAGCGGCAGAACTTGTATCCAATAATGGCATATCAAGGACTTTAATATCGGCTTGAATTGTTTTCGTAATGTTTTCCCATTGGTTTCTTATTTCAGAGTAATTACGCCCTAGGCGATCCAGGCTAACAATTACCAGTAGATCACCCTTACGAAGTAATGGGGCTGATGTAGGAGTGCCTACAAGGCTATTATAAGCTTTTCGATCAAAGTCCTTACCGCTAGCCATATCTTGCAGAATATCGCGTTCTGGGCATTCTACGTATGGTTTTAACGCTTCTATTTGGCGATCCAAGTTCTGATCAGTTGTACTGACTCTTGCATATCCGTAAACGTTTCTCATTTTAATTTCCTCCCTAATTGGAATAGAACGTCCGTTAACCTGCTCTTATTATACGAACGTTCGTATACAAAGTCAAGCACCTTTACGGGCATCTTTTGTTTCTAAAATACGACGGCGATTTTCACATGTTTGTCTGTTCGCAAAGGTATACCTTTACAGACCATACTTTTCTGAAGGGTTTTCAATCTACAAGTTGTATTAGTTAAAAACTTGCAAAAATAAAGCTAAGGAAATATAATGAATGTAATGATAGTAATGTAAGTAAGGGATACAATGAAAGAAGGTTAGATATGGAAATGGAACTAGCAAAAATCACAGCAAAAGGACAAATTACTATTCCAATTGCTGTGAGGAGACAACTTGGCTTAAAGGAGGGTGATAAAATCCTTTTCGTAAAACAAGGAAACGAAATAATCTTGAAAAACCCTACAGTGATTGCATTTAAAGAAGCACAAAAAGAATTTGAAGGAGAGGCTGATCGTGTTGGTCTCAAAAATGAAGATGATGTTATTCAAATGATAAAAGAATTGCGGAATGAATAATAATGCGTATCCTGTTAGATACGAATATTTATATTTCAGCACTGTTGTTTCCATCAGAACAATTTGACTTGTTGTTTGAGAGGATTTCAACAAAACACGAACTGGTTTTATGTTCGTATGTTGTTAATGAAATTTACACCGTAATAGAAAGGAAATTCCCAGGGAAAAAAACAGTAATTGACAATCTATTACAAACGATTAGCTATGATTATGTTGAAACATCTTTGACTTCAGAATATAAAAACATAAATCTCCGTGACGAAAAAGATCTACCAATCCTTTATACTGCGATTGAACATAATGTTGATGTAATTCTAACGGGAGATAAGGATCTCCTTCAATTAGAGATTGCTTTTCCAAAAATACTCACAGTATCTGATTTCTTATTAAATTATTGATTAAGGTTTTTGTGATAACGTATCAGTAATTGTAGATATTTGATACGCTGACAATTTAAAAGATTTCAAATTAGGTTACGGATACAATATTTTCAATAATCTTTAATATGACAACATATCTAAAGAACTTCTAACATATTTGCATAATGTTTTCTTAGGAATAATAGTAAAGATTTAACCTGATGCGAGAAAATAGAATACAAACTGACCAATATATTAGAAAATTGGTCAGTTTAATGACGAATACTTGACAAAAATGATAAATGTTAATAATATATAAAAAATATCTTAATACTCATAACCCGGAGGTCAGTGGTTCGAATCCGCTCCCCGCTACTGAGATGAAACCAGAGCTTAGAGTGCTCTGGTTTTTTCATAACCAGGTATACAATTCTCTTTTTTTTATGTTTTATCAAGTAAATTCATTTGTTCATTCCTCATACCTCTCATATAATTAAATGAAGCGACTCGAAGAAGAAGGTAATCCAGGAAATAAGGCTCACTATGCCCAATCTCACTGAAGAAGATGTTAAAAATCGATTTATAACCCCTGCTATTGAAAACGCTGGATGGTGCGCGGAAAAAATCGCGATGGAATATTTCTTCACTGATGGAATGATCACTGTTCAAGGGAAAATTGTTTTCAGGGGTGAAAGGAAAAAAGCGGATTATCTCCTTTTCCATCAGGATAACTTTCCTCTTGCGATTGTTGAAGCGAAGAAAGGCACCAGCAATCTCGGTGATGGCATGCAGCAAGCCATTGCATACGCCAGTATATTAAATGTTCCTTTTGCCTATTCATCCAATGGGAAAGGCTTCCTTGAACATAATATGTTAAAGGGAACTGAGCGAGAATTATCCTTAGCCGAATTCCCCAGCCCTGAGAGTTTATGGAATCGTTACCGACAAGAAAATGAAATCACTTCTGATCAGGAGTCGATACTGCTTCAACAGTATTATATTGACGCGATATCCAGAAAGACTCCGCGTTATTATCAAATGTCAGCCATCAACAAAACCATAGAAGCGATCGCCAAGAATCAGAAGCGGATCTTACTTGTTATGGCTACTGGTACAGGCAAAACCTATACCGCTTTTCAGATAGTGCATCGTTTACTTGAATCAAAAAAAGTGCAACGGGTGCTTTATCTGGCTGATCGGAATGTACTGATTGATCAAACCATGATCCGCGATTTCAAACCGTTCACCAAGATCATGACCAAGATCCAGAACAGGTCGATGGATAGTTCCTATCAGATCTACATGGCTTTGTATCAGCAGCTGATTGGGGAGAACGAAAAGAAACCATATAAAGAGTTCTCACCAGACTTCTTTGATCTCATCATCATTGATGAATGCCATCGTGGCAGCGCTCGGGAAGACTCTTTATGGCGGGAAATTCTGGAATACTACAATAGTGCAATTCAAATTGGGATGACCGCCACACCAAAAGAAACAAAATACATTTCCAACATTGAGTACTTTGGAGATCCGGTTTATTCCTACTCCTTGAAACAGGGCATCGAGGATGGCTTCCTCGCTCCATATAAAGTGATTCGTGTTCATCTGGATAAAGACGTTGATGGATGGCGCCCTTATGAGGGTCAATTGGATGACCACGGTTTGCTGATTGACGACTATGAGTATTCCTTTAATGATTTCGACAAAATATTGATCCTCGACCAGCGAACCCAGGCTGTAGCTAAAAGGATTTCAGACTGGTTAAAAGAGAATGGAAGGTATCTAAAAACAATTGTCTTTTGTGTAGATATAGAACATGCAGAACGTATGCGCCAGGCATTGGTCAATGAGAATTCGGATGTGGTGGCTGAGAACCCCCTGTACGTTTCTCGCATAACCGGAGACAATCCGGACGCCAGAAAATTATTAGACCGCTTTATTGACCCCAGTTCTGTCTATCCAACTGTCGTGACAACTTCAAAGCTTTTGACAACAGGCGTGGACGTTCAAACCTGTCAATTGATTGCCATCGATTCAGTGATAAATTCGGTCAGCGAATTCAAACAAATCATTGGACGTGGAACACGTATCTATCAGGATCAAAATAAATACTATTTCACGATCCTGGACTTTCGAAAGAGCACTCGTTTGTTTGCGGATCCCGAATTCGATGGCACACCTATCTTGATCAAAGAGGAATCTGAAGAAGGTGAAATCGAAGAAGTTCCGGAATCTGAAAATCTTGAAGGACAGTTTGGTGAAAATGAAGAAGGGTCTGTCCAGGTTTATCCTCCACTTGATTCTTCCAGCCTGCCAAAGTATCGTTTGCGCGAGGTGCCTGTAACTTACCTCAGCGAACAGGTTCAATACATTGGACCAAATGGAAAGTTGATTACTGAAAGCCTTAGGGACTTCACAAAGCGCAACATCCTGAATGAATACGCTACATTGCAGGATTTTCTCGACAAATGGCATGCTGATGAACGGAAAGAGGCGATTATCGCTGAGCTTCAGAGCCAGGGCATTTGGTTGGAAGTTTTGCAAGCCGAACCAGACCTGAAAGATCTGGATCCGTTTGACATTATTTGTCATCTTGCCTATGGCCAACCCCCTCAGACCCGAAAAGAGCGGGCGAAGAGGGTAAGACAAAACGATATCTTTACGCGTTATTCCGGAGAAGCACGTATTGTTTTGGATGCATTGGTAGACAAGTATATGAACGATGGCGTTATGGATTTGGATGACATTCTTATACTTCAAAACAAACCCTTCGTTGAGATTGGAACACCTGCAAAGATTGTTGGACTTTTTGGAGGCAGAGAGGCGTATGTCAGCGTAGCCCGCGAGCTCGAAGACCTTATTTATCAATGCTAATTTTGGAGGAAAGTTTTGGTTAACTTAGGTGCTTTTGTCAAGAAGCTACAAAACATCATGCGCAGTGACGCCGGAATAAATGGTGACGCGCAGCGTATTGAGCAAATGGTATGGATTCTTTTCCTGAAGGTATATGATATTAAAGAGGACGAATGGGAAATCCTGTTTCCTGGATACCAATCCATCATCCCCCAGGAACTTCGCTGGAAAAATTGGGCGGCAGATCACAAAGATGGAAAAGCTCTCACTGGTCAGGCGCTGCTCGATTTTGTAAATAATCAGCTCTTTCCACGCCTTAAGTCTTTGCCCGTGAGCATACATACGCCTCAGAAACAAATCATTGTGCGGGATGTTTTTACCGACAGTAACAACTACATGAAAGACGGTATTCTCCTGCGTCAGGTGATCAACGAAATAGACGCACTCGAAATTGCAGAGTACAAAGACCGTCATGCTTTCAACGAGATTTACGAAACGATCCTCAAAAGTCTGCAAAGTGCCGGGAATGCCGGGGAGTTTTATACCCCCAGGGCGGTCACTGATTTCATGGTCAAAATGGTAGACCCCAAACTGGGAGAAACCATAGGAGATCTGGCGTGCGGGACGGGTGGCTTTCTAACCTCGAGTTTGAATCAACTCTGGGATCAGGTAAAAACCGTTCCCGATCGGGAACAATATGTCCGCTCGGTTTATGGAATGGAACTGAAACCATTGCCTTATCTGCTTTGTATTACCAATCTCCTGTTGCATAACATTGACAGCCCTCTGATCTTCCACGGTGACTCACTGGATCGGGATATCCGCTCCTATTCAGAGAAGGAAAAGTTTGACATTATCCTGATGAATCCACCTTATGGCGGTGCGGTTACCCCTGGAGCGAAAACGAATTTTCCAGTGGAATTTCAAAGCAGCGAAACAGTAGATCTGTTTATGGCGTTGACACTCTATCGGCTGAAAAGAAACGGCAGGGCTGCCATCATTACTCCGGATGGCTTTCTGTTTGGCACTGATGGTGCAAAAACAGCCATCAAAAAACGCTTACTGGAAGAATTCAACCTGAATACGATCATTCGTTTACCCGCTTCTGTCTTTGCCCCATACACCTCAATAACGACTAATATTCTGTTTTTCGACAACACTAAAAAAACAGAAAAGGTTTGGTATTACCGTGTGGATAAACCCGAAGGCTACAAAAACTTTTCAAAGACGCGACCAATGGAATTGAAACACCTTGAAAAAGCGATGGTCTGGTGGTCGAACCGGCATGAGATAGTCGATGAGGAAAGCGAGACTTATAAGGCAAAGGCATTCACAGTGAAGGAACTTGAAGATCTTGGCTACAATCTTGATCAATGCGGTTACCCCTCTTTTGAAGAGGAGATACTCTCACCGGAAGAAACGATTCGACAATTCCACGAGAAACGCGACGCGTTAAATGCCAGTATTGACAAGAAACTGGCAGAAATTGAACGCATCTTAGGTATCAGATCATGATCGCCGAAAAACTTCGCAAAGCCATACTTCAGGCAGCCATGCAGGGCAAACTTACCGAGCAGCTGCCGGAAGATGGCGATGCCCGGGACCTCCTTACCGAGATTCAGCAGGAAAAGAAAAGAAAAATTAAAACTGGCGAGATCAAAGCGACAAAACCGCTTCCACCTATAGGACCAGAAGATATTCCTTACGAAATTCCCGAAAACTGGGTTTGGACCAGGTTAGGCGAAATAGGGGAAATTGTTGGTGGCGGAACTCCAAAATCTACAAATCCTGAGTATTGGGATTCTGGAACAATTGAATGGATAACTCCTGCTGATATGAAACTTAATTCAGGGATGTTTATTTCTGGTGGTACAAGAAGAATAACAAAGCTAGGATTAGAGCGATCCTCTGCACAATTGTTACCTGAGGGATCAATTGTCTATTCTAGTCGTGCCCCCATAGGCTATGTCGCAATTACTAAAAACCTATTAGCAACAAATCAAGGATTTAAATCCATTAAATTTATTCGAGGCGATATAGCGACATACTTGTATTATGCCTTGATTGAGAGGACTCCAGAGATAATCAAGATGGGAAGTGGAACAACTTTTTTGGAAATCTCAGGATCTATCTTCAGTCAGGTCCAATTCCCATTACCTCCACTTAGCGAACAGGATAGGATTGTAAAATACCTAAAGTCTTTGTTACCGCTAATTGATGATTTAGAAAAAGTAGAAAAAGAGCTGGATGCCTTAGAGCAGGAATTCCCTGTGAAATTAAAGAAATCATTGCTTCAGGCGGCTATGCAAGGCAAACTTACCGAGCAGCTACCGGAAGATGGCGATGCAAGGGATCTCCTCGTAGAAATTCAACGAGAAAAGAAACGGAAAATTAGAGCTGGTGAGATCAAAGCGGCCAAACCCCTCCTGCCCATCGATCCCGATGAAATTCCCTACGAAATCCCTGAAAACTGGGTATGGGCAAGATTCGGTCAGATCGTAGATATTAATCCTCGAAATTCAGCTGATGATAGTATGGAAGCAGGTTTCGTTCCTATGGAGGCGATTGAACCTGGGTTTGGAAGTGGGTTTTCGTTTAGAAAAACTGCATGGGGAGAAATCAAGAAGGGTTTTACTCATTTTGCTGAAAATGATGTAATTATTGCAAAGATAACGCCTTGCTTTCAGAACCGCAAATCGGCATGGATAGTTGATATACCAAATGGTATCGGTGCGGGAACTACCGAACTTCATGTCTTACGCGATTTCAGCGGGAAATTAGTGACTTAGGTTCAGGGATTTAGTGCAACGGATGAGGAGATAGAATCATTCGTATGCAATACACAAGATTGAGTGGAGTAGAAAGAGAAACAATAAGCAAGAGACTTGTTCAAAATAAGA
>JAAZKE010000065.1 GCA_012799995.1 Chloroflexota bacterium
AGAAGGGCTTCTCCTTTTGGTTGATTCTACTTTCAGGAATACAATTGATTTTGATGTCTCAGGGGTGACATATTCCCTGGCGAATTATTCTTCTTTCAGGGTGTCATTTTTGCTGGTTATTAACAGGGTTATTTGTAAACCAAATTTAAAATTATTGGAAAAGTTATTAAAATATTTGAGTTAGAAAACAAACCAATACCTTGTAGGATTACATACACCTTTGACAAAAGATGAAAAAAGAACAGCGGGAAGCAGGAACATCCATTTCTGTTATTGCGCTGAACAAAACAAGAGAAAAGGTCACACCCCGCTTTAAGCAAGTCAATGCGCCCAAATCATCATCCCGGGAGCAAAGCCAGGAAGAGATAGAGTTGATACATCGTTACTGGCAAAGAAATCAAGAGTTAGGAGTGAGCGATTTCAAAACACCAGAAATAAACGAAACTATACCCTGTTTGAGAACTATTGAAACAATAAGAAATAAGAAGAAAATCGATTAATCATTATGCTCCAAGACACAACAGGAAAGCAGCGAGAAGTCGGAAGATCAGAAGAGCCTGCTAAACATTTGCTAACTTCTATTCTTTTGAGGATTTCAGGGGACAAATAAAAAGACGCAATCAGCGTACTAACTGCGTCCTCTTAAGTTATTTTTATTAACTGTTCAATTTCTATCGAATACTGTCCAATTTTTTACAACCTTACACGCTTATTATTCAGTTTTTATAGGCTGATTGATTGCTTGTCTCATTTTTATTGGACTGGGACTGGGATATAGTACGGCAGTGGCAGCTTCAGCCGCATTAATGATTTCCGTCCAGAACGATCCACCGCTCTGAAGATCAGTGATTGCGACGCTGCTTCCTTTGAAACGTCAAAGACGAGAAAATACTCGACAGATTGCCCCGGCGGAATCACATCCCGCAGTTGATTCGTTTCATATGACTTGCTCATTTTGGAGGTCGCTTTTTCGTGGATTGGGAAGAAAACGCTGGCATCAGTGTCACTAATATCTTCGAGCAGTGAAAATGACGACGCACGCAGCCCATCCCATGGTTCATTAGTCAAATTAGTCAACTCTATTCGGACCCAGACGAAATATCCTTTTGCGGCAACGCCACTGATATGAGTGGCAATTCTGGGTCGCCAGACAATTTTAATGGAGAATTCAGGATCCAGATCTTCTGTTGAGCAGGTATTTGGTTGATCGATTCGCGCTTGGTCCATGATGCAATCCACCGGTTCAGGCTCAGCAGGCACCGTAGGAATGATCGATGATTCCGATGGTGAGTCTGCCACGGGTATAGGCTGCGGCTCCGGCTGTTTGTACATGTTGAGCATAATCATGAGTTGCTGTAATTGTTCGGTCGTAAACGAGGAACCGCCCTGTGAATTTTGAACAGGTTCCCCTTTAGAATCCGAGTCTTTTAGCGCTTGTAACAGCATTAAGATTAAGGCATCCTGATCGATCGATTCATTGGTGGGAGCCTGCGGGGTTGCGGTGGGGGAAAATGACTTTACCAATGCTGCGATTGTTGACTTCAAATCCGTTTCTGTCTGCTGAGAGACTGTCGCGGCAAGGCAAGAACTGAATCCGCAGAAAATAATTATTATGACCAGAATAATAGATAAAAACGAAAAAAATCGCCTGTGGTTCATTTTTTTCATAATGATTCACCCTCCTCATAACTTGGAAGCAGATTCGAGATGGATAGCCCTCTTTAAGGATTGCCTCGATTGCTCTTTATAAAGCTTAATAATGTTATCATGAATAAAGGATATTTCGGAGACCAAAGAACCACTGCTAAGCTCTATTTTTTGAGGATTTCAGACAACAAAACAGAAGATACGATCAGCGTACTAACCATATACCAATGCGACTATTGAAGTTCTTATCGCCTTTTCAGTTTTTATCGTAGACCATCCAATATGTTTGAAAATCCTACAAATAATGACAAAAAGCTGGTTTCAGCCTTGACATTGTATAAAGTAAACTCATATAATCAAATAACAATAACGAATTCAACAATAATCTCCATTAAAAAACAGAAGCACCCTGCGACGGTGAAATACATGGATGTTATTTCGTTGATGGACAAAACAGGAATGGTTCTTTATTCAGGCTACGTAAACTAAGTCTTTTTGGAGGACTTCATGGAAACACGCTGCCCCAATTGTCAGAATCCAACTCCCGAAGGTGCAAACTTCTGCACAAAATGCGGACAGGCAATTGACTTGCCGCAACCAAAACCGTCCCCAAAGAAAAAAATCAATGCGACCACAAGTACAAGCGAGGAAATGCGTTGTCCCAATTGTCAGAATCCAACCCGCGAAGGTGAAAAATTCTGCACAAAATGCGGACAGGCGATTGACTTACCACAACCAAAACCGACCCCGAAGAAAAAAATCAATGCGACTACAAGTGCAAGCGAGGAAATGCGCTGTCCCTATTGCCAGCAACCCATCCTCGCTGGTATGGAATGTTGTGTCTGTTGTGGCGCGCAGCTTTCGGTGGATCTCCCGCCCCGTTTTTGTACCGCCTGCGGAAAACCCATCCAGGAAAACGCGAACTTCTGCACATCCTGCGGCAAAACCATCAAACCGCTCCAAAAGCCCTCAACAAAATCCGCTTCCCGCGCTGAAAAGCTGAAAACTTCCGAAAAAAATTCTGAACCTGTAACAGCCACCAAAGAAAAATCCCCTGCAAAGGCTGCAAAAAAACCGCGCCTGTCCGCGGAACCTCCTAAATCAGTAAAACCAAAGACCGGGCAACGGCGATCACCGATTTTCACAATCTTCGGAGTGGTGCTGATCGCTTTAATCGGGTTCGGGCTCTACCGCTATTTTTCAAAGCCCGATCAACCACGTGACAGGTGGGTTTCGAAAAATCCGACAGCAGTGGTTTCAGGCCTGGATAAAGCGTTTGAGTCCTTTGACACAATCCCGTCAGCGCTCGAACCTGAACCATCAACGGTTGCGGTTGCGCCTGACCCCGGCGATACGCTGATCCCCGCGCCGCTGCCGGTCAGCGGAAGCAAGGCGGTCGATCAAGAGCTGTTTCACGGCGTAACGGTAACTGCGGAGAAAAACCAGCTCGATCGTGATCGTGAGTTCAGCGGTTATCGTTTGACGGATGAAGAAATCTATGAGATCGCTTTGCCCTTGCGTGATCAGGGGTATCTGATGATTGACGCGTTTGAATTCAGCGCCCAACTGGGCGAGGGCGAACGGCTTCCCAATGGTGTGAACCTGCACTTCGACCTGCAGGCGTTCGACATTCCCAAAGAACTTTGGGACGATATTGAATTGGTCAGGCTGTTTGGCGATGGACAGGTCGAGCGGCTGCGTTCCAAGCGTGACGGCACGATCCTTACCGCAGAGACGGACGCCAATTCGATCATTGGCGCAATCGCTTTGGGAACGGGCATCGGAACGGTTGTCATGAAAGGGGTTGAATATGGCGGCAAACGTTCCTGGGCGCAGATGATTTGGCGCTCATTCGACAGTTCTGACGCGCACAAAAGTTTTCTTGCCGGTTCTGAGGAGCGCTTGAAGAATTATTCGATTTATTGGCCGGATGATCTGCCATTTTCCAACAGGGAAAAGGTTAAGGAGATCACCAAAGAGTTGCAGGCGCTGACATCTCAACACACCACGAAAATCGACCAGTCGATCTGGGACGCGAAACAATCCGGCGATTCAATCGGTTATTCCGTGAAGATTCGTAAAGCGCTCGTGACTATGAAATCGGATCCGAAATACAAAGACATCATCAAACGGCTCAGCGATCCGGCATTGGTGATCCCGCTGCCGGTTCAGCTTGGCATCCAGGCGCTGGTTGAGGCGGATTATTATCTATACGATGAGCGTCAATTCAAACGACCTAATCACAATGTGGAGGTCTATTTCCTGGACGACTGGCCGCATAGCTCGAACGTTTTGGGAATGTCCGAGAATCCATATTTGGGCAGCCCTTATATCCATATCAATATTTCGAAAGCTGTCGGTTTGCCTTTTGATGTGGCTCAACTCAAAAATCCAGATAAGCTCGTTGGAATTCGAACTCAAATTGATGACATGCAGCTCACGATTATTCATGAGATGTTCCATGTCGTACAAGCAGGGTATGTATGGATAGATAAATCAGAGTATGAGTGGTTTTGGGAAGCCACCGCGGTGCTGCTGGAAAAAGAAGCCTACGAATATGGCTTGAAAAACAAGTTCAAATCCCAAAAGCCACTGATGGATCCACAAAAAACAGGGTATTTGATGGGCCGCAGTTATGACGATATCCTGACGACTGTATTCTGGGATACTTATGCCTACAGCTTTGGAAACCCGGACGATTGGGGCAAGTCAGGCGATGTCGAAAAACTGACAACCCATCAGGGCTATGCCGCTTCGCGTTTTCTTGAGATGCTGCGTGACAAATACTATCGGTCAAATCCTGATCAGTTCCTGAAGGATTTGATTGATCGGTTCGCAAAAGATTCCGCTGTCAGAACCAATATCCAGCTGCTGCTGCGTGACCAACTGGGAATCAGCGCGAAAACTTATGAAACGGATTTTGTTGACTTTTGCCAAAAAGAAACAAAACCGATTGTTAAGGAAATAACGGATAAGGGAGGTTTTGTCTGGAAACCGTCCCTTCCGTTCTTAACAACCCAAAAACCTAAGACGAAAATCGAAATTGCCGATCAGTCCGACTTTACAGCTCACGCACAGATTTTGGCATTAATGCGAGATCAGGGCGACAGCACATCCTATAGAATTGGCGTGCGTATGATGAATTATGAGCCATTTGCTCCATCAGCCTGGATTGTCTCAGACTATGCTGGGGATAATTTAGCCGCAACTGAGATCAGCAAAGATGGAATCAACTATTTCCCTTATAAAGGCAGCGCTTTTGCAGTCTATACAGTGATGAGTGTTGCTCCGGACACTGAGAAAGCCGCACCGCAGATGGAGGCAATTTTGCTGCCTCAGCCTGAACGTCCCCAACTTGAAATCAAGGGACGGAACCTGTCCATCACCATGCCAAAGAAAAGCTTCCTATTTGTCCAGAAACTGGCAGAAAACTGGCTGGTTGTGTTTCAAATGAAAACCAGTACCGGCAGCACAGTTTTCGCTGTTGAAAACAACGCTTTGACGCTTGAAATTCCGCTCAACGAAAATGGGATTATCAAAGACCCGGCAGACCCGAATTTCAAGGATAAAGTGATCGCTGCCACGACACGCTACGCAGCGGCAAACCCGGGCTCAACCCAGCGGACCTATGACTGGGACGCGCTCCAGAAGCTGGCGGATACCCCCGTTAAGGGCAAACCGGATGTGGTGTACACTGTCGCTGTGATGGAGATGACCACAGAAGAAAAGCCGTATTATACCCAACAGAGTAAGCCTGCCAGCATCCCGGTTGAATTTGAAGAAGGGTCCGGCTATTTGGAGATCATCTCCAACCCGTGCAAGGTTGATGACATAAGTTGTAACGTGAAATGGTTTAATACGCTTTTAGCAGGCTACGGCAGTGACTGTATTTATGAAGCGATTGATAGCTTGTCCGTGATTCCGATTGAGAAGGACGGCAGCTTTTCCTTTGGAGCGCAAGGTTCAATTGAGAAAGGGGAATACATCAGATACACCAATTCATGCAGCTTATCTGTAAACGGTGTGATTGATCCGCGCACTAAAAAAGGGACGGCAACCATGGAGCTGAATCTGATCAGAGAAGGCTATAACGAAAATGACCGATACAAATATGCAACCGGCTGCACTTGGATTTATACCGACCACTCAGATATAAAAGCGGCTGGGGAAGCCACATTTGATCTGAGCGAAGAGGGCGGTGATGACTTTGAGGCTTATCCGGGCGTTACCAGGAAAATGCCATCTGAATATGCGGTCTTTCACTTGAACGCTACCGATAAATTCCACAGTGAGAATATCTGTGATTTGGACGGAATAGATACGTCCGACGGTTATGAACTAGAGTTCAATATGCACCCGGCGATCAGGTTCAGATTCGTCCCGGAACCTTGAAAAAACTGGCATAATCAGAACAGGATTTAAGGATCAACAAAAGAACGATATGAGGTAAAAAAATGGAATGTAATAATTGTGGAACGGCACTGAACCCAAATGACATGTTTTGTCCCTCCTGTGGCACGCCGGTTGCGAAACCGGTCGCCGCTGTATCTGAATCGCTGCCTGCCTGGACGGAGCCTGATGAGGAGACGACAGCTCCTCAAAAGCGAAGCATGAAAAGAGCCCCGGCGCGCAATGAGGTCATGAGTGTGGGGGAAGTGATCGTCATGTTCCTGCTGCAGGCGATCCCTCTCGTCGGGCTGATCCTGACGTTTGTCTGGGCGTTTGGCGGCGGGAAAAAAATGCGCAAGAACATTGCTGCCGCTCAACTGATCCTGATTTTGTTAGCCATCGGTGTCTATGCAATCTTACTTAAGTACATGGGTTTCGACTTTGAAATGATGTTGGATAACCTGTTGAATGTACTGACCTATTAATATCTCACGGTCACCAGGCAAATCAGCATCTGAAATTATCCCGTAGTTCATCCCGCGCGGCACCGGAACCCTGTTTTTCTGAAAATGCCTTTTTCCAATTTGCCATAATTAGCGCGTATTGATTCTCACCGCTACGCTGTGAAGTCAGGCAGGGCTGCCTGTGTATATCAGAGTAATTTGATCCTGCCGGGTTAGATCAATCTGGGGGAAATTATGCGTCAATGGAATCAGACTGTATGGCTGAATTCATTCAAGAATTCAGCCCCTGGGCGCTGTTTGTCGTAATTTTCTATCTGGCGTTGCAGGTCGTGATCCCGGTGCTGACGAGCGGGGCGCTGATGTTCTTTTTTTTCATTTCAGTCACTGTCCAATATGTAGTGTAATCCTACAAGTAAAAACTTCGTAAAAGCATCTTTTCTCTTGCCAACTATATAAAATACCCGTATAATGTAAAGATAACTTTTGTTGGAGATTGAAATCATAACTATGGAACAAAAAGTCAACCCGAAAGGGCAGGGGGCTAACATCGAAGCCTTCGACAACATGGAATCCCTTCTCGAAGCGAAGGGATTAAGCATCGATTTTCCCCGCCAGGGAGAAACCCGTGAAGGCATCATCGCCAGCATCACTCCGGATCAGATTTTGGTCAACATCGGCACAAAATCAGAAGGCGTAATCACAGGCAGAGAGCTCGAGTCGATACCGAAGGAAGAACGAGACGCACTGCAGGTTGATCAGAAGATCAACGTTTACATCGTCAACCCGGAAGATTCATCCGGGAACCTGGTTCTTTCCTACATGCGCGCAAGAGAAGAAGAAAGCTGGCAGAAGGCTGAAGAGCTGCTCAGTTCGAAAGAAGCAATTGACAGCAAGATCGTCGGTTACAACAAGGGCGGCTTGCTGGTTGAGTTGGGTTCGTTGCGCGGGTTTGTACCGGCATCGCAGGTGAGCCTGATCCGCCGGATGGAAACGACCGGTGATTCCCCTGAACAACGCTGGGGAAAAATGGTTGGCAACCCGGTTAAAGTTTGTGTGATCGAAGTTGACCGCGAACGCCGCCGGCTGATCATGTCTGAACGCGCAGCCAGCAATGAAACCCGTGAAACCGTAAAAGAACGCCTGATTGAATCCCTGAAAGAGGGAGAGATTCGTACAGGTCGCGTTGCCAGCCTGGCAGATTTTGGTGCCTTCATCAATATTAACGGCGCTGATGGTCTGGTTCACCTCTCCGAAATTTCCTGGGATCATATCAAACACCCAAGCGAAGCACTCGAAGTTGGCAAAGAAGTCAAAGTCAAAGTCATCAGCATTGACAAAGAGAAGAAAAGAATCGGTTTATCAATCCGTCAGACCCAGGATGACCCATGGGTTGAGCGCCTGGCAAAATATCAAGTCGGCGAACTGGTTGAAGGGACAATCACCCGCCTGACAAAATTCGGCGCCTTTGCCAAACTTGACGATGATGTTGAAGGATTAATTCACATTTCTGAAATCAGCGAAAAACGCATCGACCATGCCAAAGAAGTGCTGCATGAAGGCGACAAAGTCACACTGCGTGTGATTAAGGTTGACCCCGATAACCATCGCATCGGTCTTTCGATCCGCCGCGTGGACTCAATGGCTTACGCAGAATTGGACTGGATGTCCCTTTTGGACAGCGATCTGGCAACGCTTGAATCCTCAAAAGACGAGGA
Source organism: Chloroflexota bacterium (assembly GCA_012799995.1). Lineage (GTDB taxonomy): Bacteria > Chloroflexota > Anaerolineae > Anaerolineales > Anaerolineaceae > Flexilinea. The sequence continues at coordinate 8,216 of JAAZKE010000065.1, forward strand.
GGAGG
>JAAZKE010000006.1 GCA_012799995.1 Chloroflexota bacterium
AATCAGAAACATCGTATGATCACCTCAAGAGTTGCTTATCTAATTGAAGGGGATCCCAGAATGAGCCAAGCGTAAACTGTAAACGATCACCCTTAACAACTTGTAAATGATCATTGTCTTGACAGGACGGTTGCCCCTACCAGGATGATAAACAGATTGGTAAAGGGATGATTATCTTTCTTGGCTTTGAGTTCTTGTTCTGGGATAGCCATTTCTTTTCTCCTTACGACTAAAGTATTGTTTTTGGAGGAAATGAATCCTCCTTAAATCCTTATTTGAAATATACACTTGGCAGCTGATGAAAGCTATTCAGGAGCATTTATGCCAATCCGGCACGGCGTGCCAGATCCCAGGAGGTCGCACTGGCTTTTGCCAGCGTTTCCTTTTCATCGATGTGCAGCAGTTCGCGGTCACGCATCAGCATTTCACCATGGATCATGGTTGAATTGACCACGTCAGGTGTGGCTGAATATACCAGGTTGGAGAGCGGATTGAAACAGGGAATCATACATGGCTGTTCCAGATCAATGATGGCGAGATCTGCATATTTCCCGACTTCAAGCGAACCCAGATCTTTTTCCATTCCAATCGCTTTGGCTGCGTTGATGGTTACCATTTCGAAAACCATAGCCGCAGTCATGATCTCAGGATCAAGGTAGTGAACCTTATGAAGCAGAGCTGCAGATTTCATAACATCAAACATATTCTGATTGTTGTTGCTGCATGCGCCATCCGGTCCAGCCGTGACATTGACACCCATCTTTATCAACTCAGGGATCGGTGCAACGCCATCAGAAAGGTACTGGTTACTGACCGGATTATGAGCGACACTGGTATGAGTGTCTGCCAGAAGCTGTTTATCGTGCTCGCTGAGCCAGCAACAGTGGGCTAACAGAGCATCTGGCCCCAGGATTCCGAGACTGTGAGCATATTCAATTGATGTCATGCCAAAGCGTTCCTGTGTTTCTTTCACGCGTTCAGAAGCTTCAGCGATATGCATATTGATTCCGACGCCAAAGTCATTGGCAACGCCGCGCATGGCGCGCAACATTTCAGTAGAGGCCAATTTCTCATTGAGCGCTTCAACCCGAACCGAAAGTCGTCCGTCCAGTGTTCCGTGGTATGTCTTGATAACACGCTCGCATTCGGCAACCGCCTGAGGGATACTCTCACGCAGCTCTTCCGGAGCGGGGGCACTGTCAATCGTTCCACGCCCCATGACACCACGTAAACCACTCACTTTGGTAGCTTCTGCAATATAATCCTGGCACTCCAAATCTCTGTTCATGTAATGACAGTCGACATAGGTGGTTGAACCGCCCTTAATCATTTCAACAGCTGTGAGCATGGTTGCATCATAGCAATCCTTCCCGCGCAGCACGAGCGACATAGGGTAGACGCATTTTTTCAGCCAATTTGATAAAGAAGCATCATCCCCCAGACCTTTATACAGAATTTGATAGAGGTGAGTATGTGCATTGATGAGCCCTGGGATGACCAACATCCCTTTCGCATCGATTATTTCTGCATCTCTATATTCCTTTTCCAGTGTTGCGCTTTCTCCAACTGCAACAATTCGGCTGCCCTTAATGGCGATAGCCCCCTGGTCAAAGGTTCTTCGCTGCGGATCCATGGTGATGATTCTTGCATTTTTAATTAGTTTCACTGTTTTACTCCTTTCTAATTTGATTAATTGCAAACACCAAGCAATCATTGAATCTTATAGAAAATATATATTTTATATATTTTCTAAACCCATAATAAATATTAATTCCGTTAAACCAATATCTTTTTTGTCAAAAATACAAAGCGCTGCGCTATTGAATCTATAAGTATTCCAAAGATTATAAACTTCCAACGATAACGTGTCAAGAGAATGTATGGGTTCAATTTGGACAATGACTGAAAAAAAATAGCAGGAAAGAGAGTATCCGTTGTTGTTATTGCGCCGACAAAACAAGAGGGAGGAACCACAACCTGCTATGAGTAAGATAAGGCGACCAAATCATCCCAGTCAGCACAGCCGGGAGCAGACACCTTCTCCTTGATCAGGTTTAATGAACATGCGATAGCTTGGTTTCGGAGAAAGGGCATTCATACCGATTGGATATAGACACCTAATAGGGTTGAGTTTTCGAAACGATTTCTAAAGACCAGAGATAAACAAAACCTTATCCTGCTTGAGAACTGTTTGACAATCCTACAATTGACCAACAACACAAAACCCATACAACCTATTGACACACTTGGAAAAAAAGCTATAATAGTTTCGTTGATCCTCGATAGCTCAACGGCAGAGCGAGCGGCTGTTAACCGTTAGGTTCCTGGTTCGAATCCAGGTCGAGGAGCAGAATGCCCTCCCTTTTGGGGAGGGTTTTGTTTTCCCCGATGTTGTACAATTACCTGTAAGAGATTGGATACGGGGTTTTAACAAAGACAGGAGTTGTGAAATATGAAAAAACAGAGAAAGTTCCTTGGATTATTACTTGCAGTGCTGATGATCAACCTGATGCTGCCTACCTTTACTGCGATGGGACAAACGGAGATAAATCCGTTGACAGGCTTGGCTGCAGCCGAACCTGACCGGCTTGGCTATCCGCCTTTCCTGATCCCTTTCAGCCGTTATCCAGATGTTAACCGACCCACCATGGGGCTGTCAGCTGCTCCGTGGGTCTTTGAGCTGTATGTGAATGCGGGAGAATCACGCCCCTATGGACTTTTCTATGGCGAATTGCCACGTGCCGCTGCTGATATCGTTCCGGTAATTGGCGCAATTTCTTCAGCCATCCCGGGTGTTGAATCACTGCGCAAACAATATCAGGCGGTGTTGGTGACGACTGGCAACTCCGACTTTGTGCTCGCTGAAGGATTGATGAACCTCGAAAACTGGTATGGAGAAAAAGGGAATGAAAAATATCCGGATCTGCCGCTTCAGCGTCTGGAAGCGATGATGGAAAAGTGGCGCGGTCGGCTGTCGGCTCCTGACCTGGAAGGCATCAAAATACCGTTTGACCTGGCTTTACCAGCCAATGGTATTGCCGGCAAAGCGCTGACAGTGCGTTATGCTTCATTCAACGAGATTTTCTGGGAGTTTGACCTAACGCAGGGGCAATATTTCCGCTCGCAAAATTCCAATGCCGATCCGACTCACCAAAAAGACATGGACGTTCTGACCAACCAGCAGATCGCTGCTCAAAATGTGATCATCCTGTTCGCCGACCACAGCATAATGGCAGATAAAATTCACTTCACCGTTAATTTCAACTTTGTTGAACGCAATCCAGCGATCATTTTCCGCGATGGCGTCCGCTATGACGTATTCTGGACGACCAAATCAGAAAGCTATGAGCGAGAAATGGAAAAAATGCGGCCAATCCGTTTCATTACAGCAGATGGAGAGCCATTCCCGTTGAAGCCCGGAAAGAGTTGGGTACATGTCTTTCAGCCGGGAAACGATAATTATGAGGTTGAAGCGCTGGGAAGCAATTTGAAATCAGCGGGCAGTGGAATCTGGAAATTCCCGTATATTTCAATCAAACCGGAAGAAAAAACACTCAGCGACCAGCCATAAGCGAAACTTCTACGATGAAAGCATCCAGGGCAGTCAGCGGGTCAATCTGGCTGGTTTTGAATTTGTAGTCGATCTCAGCTAACATCGTATAGATTAATCTCAGCTTATTCATCGTGAAACCGGATGCCTGTCTGGTCAACTTCTCCGCCACAAAGGGAATCTGATCCAGTTCATCCTGGACCATGCCGATTCCGCCATGCTCATCAAGAATTTCACGCGTCTGAATCAACAGGCGAAATTGCCGCACGATCATGGCAAACAAAGCAGGCAGCTCCTGATCTTCCAGCAGGATGTGCAAAAAATGGATTGCTTTTTCGGCATTGCCAATGGCAACGGCATCCACCATGTCGAAAGTGCTGACTTTTATGGAACCGCTGACTAACAGGGTGATATCTTCCGTTGTGATCGCGCGCTGCCGATCTGTATAAAGCAACAGTTTGTCCAACTCCTGCGACAGTGCACGGGTGTCGGTACCGAGCAAATTTGCCAGCATTTGCGCGGCAGCAGGTTCAATCTCGCCGTCGCGCGCCATCGCCTTACGGCTGATCCATTCGCGCATTGCCCCTTTGGAAGGCACCTTTTTCTCAACGATTTGTGCAACATCAGGATTGTTTTTGACCCACTTCCGTAGGAAATGATTGTTGGATAATATCTCCCAGTCCCTGCGCTCAATCTGGTCAGGAATCACCAGATAAAGAAATGTGGTCTCCGGAATAGAAGACAGCAGATTGAGAAACTTTTGATTACCGCTGCGGCCACCTGCCAGATCTAACGGGTTCTTGAGGATAATCGTCCGGCGTTCCCCACCGAAAGGTAGAACGTACAGGCTGTTGGATAATTCTTCATCGGAAAGCCCTTTGCCATCCAGATTTGAAAGGTTGAAGTCAGCAAACCCTCCGGCCTGCTCTTTTTCTATCAATTCGCGGACGGTTTCAGCAATCGCTTCTTCATCGTCGCCGTGAAGGATTGTGATGTTTTTTTTCTTTCCCATAAGGCGGCGAACCTGCCTTTATGCTTTCAGTTCAGTGCGCACGAAGTAACAGGGGACGCTGCCGATCTCACCGGTATCAATTCCAATCACAGATATTCCGGTCATATCAGGGTCAACGGTGATGTTGGCCTGCACCCAGGGCCCGAGCGGTTTGGAAAGTTGCAGCATTGCACCTGAAACCAGAACCAGCGAAGACAGTCGGCTGATCCGCTCCGATTCTTTTTTTGTCCCGCGCAGTGTGACCAGAGCTCCGATGGCGGTGAGCAGACCGCTCATCATCAGATTGGTACCGCAGGACGGGTGAATCGCCAGTTGTTTTTGACCGTTACGCAGTTTTGCCAGCGCCAGATCAACTGTCTCCTGGATAGTCTGAATATCGCAATGCCCAAGAATCCAGAAGCCATTATGGATCGACCACCCTGAAAAACCTTTCTCTGGCGCGGCGCTTTCGAGCAGGTTGATAGTGGTGTGCTCCAATGCGTGGTTCTTGCGCATCTGGGCAATGGGGGTAATCGCTGACAAGGTGGTCGTCAGGTTTTTATTGTTGTTCATTGGAATGGGTCCTTTCAGGTGCAGATTGTTCTTCTGTAGCAGGTTTGTTGCTGATCAGCGCTGCCTGTATCGCTTCGCGGATCGTCTGAACTTCAATGAGTTTCAGCTTGTTTGGGGCAAATTCGCGGTTGCGGCTGGATTTTGGCAGGATCGCATAGCGAAAACCCAGTTTCTCGGCTTCTTTCAGGCGGGCCTGGGTCTTGCTGACCGCGCGCAGTTCTCCTGACAGCCCGATTTCGCCCATAAGCACGGCATCAGCGCGGATCGGGACGTTGCGAACCGATGAAAGGATCGCTGCCGCAACCGGTAGGTCTGCTGCCGGCTCAGCGATGCGCAGCCCACCGACTACGTTCACATAGATGTCCTGTTCTCCCAGCCGTGCCCCCAGACGACGCGAGAGTACCGCTGAAATCAAAAACAGACGGTTGATATCGATTCCGATTGGTGTTCGGCGCGGATTTCCGAAAGAAGTGGGATTCGTCAATGCCTGGATTTCGACCAGAATCGGGCGTGTCCCCTCCATCGTGACCGCAACAGCTGAGCCGGGTGCGTTTACCATCCGTTCGGCAAGGAAGATCTCTGACGGATTTTCCACCTGCCGCAGTCCGTCATCCGCCATGTCAAAAACACCGACTTCGGAAGTTGCACCGAAGCGGTTCTTAACTGACCGCAGCAAACGTAACGAGAGGAAACGGTCGCCTTCGAGGTACAGAACGGTGTCAACGATGTGTTCCAGCACGCGCGGACCGGCGATCATTCCTTCCTTGGTGACGTGCCCGATCAGGAAGATTGAGATGCCGCTGGATTTGGCCACTTCACGCAGTTTGCCAGCTGATTCGCGCACCTGAACGAGCGAACCGGCAGTGGATTCCAATTCGGGCAGCTGAACGGTCTGAATGGAATCAATCACCATGATTTCGGGTTTGAGCGCAGCTGCCTGAGCCAGGATCAGCTCAAGGTTGGTCTCCGTCAGCAGATAGAGATTATCCGGGATAGCATTTACGCCATCTTTTTTCTCGCAAATGCGGACTGCCCGCATTTTGATTTGCTGATCCGATTCCTCCCCGGAAACGTAAAGCACCAGGTGCGATTTCGCCAGCTCAATGGCGCTTTGCAGCATTAAAGTTGACTTGCCAATGCCGGGATCGCCGCCAACCAAAATCAAAGAGCCGGGGACAATTCCTCCTCCCAGAACCTGTGCAAACTCGCGGATGCCGGGGTCAATGCGTTTCAGATCGCGTTCATCCACCTGCGCCAGGCGCACCGGAGCGGTAGCAGTTCCGCCACTGCTGCTGATATGCGCTTTTGATTTGCTGCTGAGCTCCTCAACTACCTCTTCTACCATGGTTCCATATCCCCCACAACCGGGACAACGACCGATGAATTTCGGGTTGGTCCTGCCACAGGCGCTGCAGACATATCGGACGGATAATTTACTCATGCTCCAATTATAAACAGAATCATCAGGGGTTTTTTACAACCAAAATATGATCGTTGAAACCAAACCGGATATCCTGCGTACAAAGAGTAGATATAAAAAAAGAGGAAACGATGGAAAAGAAAACCCGGGAAGAAACAATTAAACGGGTTGAAGAAATGCAGCAGCTTTATGAGCAGGTTTTGCGCGATAAGAAGGAGCTGGGCGCTCTCTTCAGCAAACTGCAAAAAGCGGATAAGAATTTGCAGGCTTTGAGTGACTACTACTCATCAGACTGGATGACCGACCAGGAGAATGTAAAGGAAAATTATCCGGTTTTAGGACAGGATGCGGTCTGGGAAGAGCTGGTTTCCCGGCAAGTCCTGTACGCGAAAATTCTCAAATTCTGTACAAATGCATTGATTCGGCAAACAACTTAATCAGACATTCCCCTGTTGTCACTTAATCCAGGGGTACAATAATTATGTATCCTGGTAGTATTTATTAACAAGGAGGCGCGTATGCAATTTGTGGTGATTTTTTCCCTGATACTGGCGGTTTTAGCAGTTGTGTTTGCTTTGCAAAATACAGCGATGGTTACGCTGACATTTTTTGTCTGGACCTTTGAAAGCCCGCTGGCGCTGTTGTTGCTGATTGCTCTGACGATTGGTGCAATCATAACAACGATTGTGTCCCTGCCTAGCTGGATTAAAACCCGGCGTTCAACCACCGTTCATAAACGGGAAGTTGCCGGCATGGAAGAAAGCCTGGCAAAATATCGAACGGACCTGATCGATACCCAAAATAAAAACAAAGATCTGCGTCAAAAAATTATTGAAGTGGAAGAGGCCAAAGAAACGCTTGCGAAAGCGCAGGAGAAAACGCTGCATGAGATTGATGACCTGCGCGCTGCTTTGAATGACAGCAAACTAACTGCCGAACAAGCCGAGATTGCACGGCAGGAAGCGATTGATGCGAGAGATCAGATGGATCAGGCGCTGCTGGAAATGGATCAACGTCTGGCTTCTGTGAACAGAGAAGTGGAACGTGCTGATGAGGCGAATGAAACAATCGAACCGCTGACTTCTTATGATGAGACAGCTTCTCAGGCAGATTCTTTCGATTCCGATGTCGTCAGCCAGGTGGAACCATTGCCTGTATCTGATGACGAACTTGTGGATGAACCCTCAGATGACGAGGAATCCGAACCAGAGGATGAAGAGCATAAGCCGCATCATTTCTGGTAAAAAACCTGACGATTAAGATGAAAAAACTGCCCTTTGAAAGGGCAGTTTTCTGTATATGAAACTTGATTTGTTGAATTGAGGGTGCCCGTCAGGCGACTTTTTCCCATCTTATCGATAGCGCGGCAGTCCGATTGCGTCACGCACTTCTGCCATGGTAACGTCTGCAATCGTGCGGGCACGGTCAGCCCCGTTGTAAAGGATTTCCCAAACCTGTTTGGGTTTCTTCATCCATTCATGACGTCGTTCGCGGAATGGCGCCATAGCGTTATTAATATTGGTCGCCAGCGTCTTCTTGCAATCGACACAGCCAATCCCTGCTCTCCGGCACTCGACGTCGATCATTCCGATCTCTTCCTGGGACGAAAACATTTTATGGAAGCTGAAGACGTTGCAGATATCCGGATTTCCGGGGTCTGAGCGCAGCTTGCGGTTGGTGTCAGTGACCATGCTCATCACCAGCTTTTTGGTCGTGGGAGCGTCCGCTGCAATCTCGATTTCATTATTGAGGCTCTTGCTCATCTTGTTGACGCCGTCGGTGCCCAGCACTTTCATCACCGGGGTGTTCTTCATTTGCGGTTCGAGCAGTACCTGTGTATTGTATTGGTAGTTAAAACTGCGCACAACTTCACGTGTGAATTCAAGGTGAGGAGCCTGGTCAATTCCAACCGGAACCAGTTCTGCCTTATAAAGCAGGATATCAGCGCTCATCAGCACCGGGTAGCCAAGCAGCCCATAGTTGACGTTCTGCGGGTGCATGCGCACTTTTTCTTTGAAGGTTGGCAGATCGGTCAGTTTTCCCATCGGAACCACCATCGACAGCAGTGTATGCAGTTCCATCACCTGGGGTACGTGCGATTGAATGAACACAATCGATTGCTCCGGGTCTACACCTGCTGCCAGCCAATCCAAAGCCATGTCGAGGCAGTTCTCTTTTAACTGGAGTGTGGTTTCAACTGTGGTAAGTGCGTGTATATCGACGATCGAATAAATACAGTCGAAATCCTTTTGCATCTCGACGTAGTTAAGGATCGCTCCCAGGTAATTCCCCAGGTGCTGTTTGCCGGTTGGTCTGGCGCCGGAAAAGACCCGAACTCTTTTTTGTGTCATCTTGGTTTATCCGTTTCCTGTAGTAAGATAAAGATCAGCATTGCCAATTTGGGTAAAAAACTGATCGTAATTTTCGTCAATTGTAATATGGAAAAAGGCATTTATCCAATTTCAAAAAGGGTGTTCGACCTTGCGCTGACCGTGCTGGCATTGCCGTTGTTGCTGCCGCTGGCGTTCGTGACTGCCATTCTGGTTGGCATTAAGTTGGGACGACCGGTGATTTTCAGCCAACAGCGTCCAGGGTTGAATGGAAAGCCCTTTCTGTTATATAAGTTTCGCACCATGACAGAGGCACGTGACGCGGAAGGCAAACTCCTGCCGGATGCTGTGCGCCTGATGTCATTTGGCAGGTGCTTGAGAGCCCTCAGTTTGGATGAGCTGCCTGAATTCTACAATGTGCTGCGCGGTGACATGAGCCTGGTGGGGCCACGGCCGCTGCTGGTGGCTTACCTGGATCGCTACTCTGCGGAGCAGATGCGCCGCCACCTGCTGCCGCCTGGAATCACCGGCTGGGCGCAGATTAACGGACGCAACGCTATTAACTGGGAGGAAAAATTCCGCCTGGATGTCTGGTATATCGATCATTGGAACCTGCTGTTGGATTTGAAAATCCTGTTATTAACGGTACGGAAAGTACTTATACGTGAGGGAATCAGCGGAGAAAATCAGGCCACTGCTGAAGAATTCAAAGGAAATTCACGAAAAAATTAAGGTTGAAAAGAAGCCGGCGGCACCGGTGAATAAGGACTGACTAAGCCTTTGATCAGGTTGCTGTAAACTGCTTCCATATTCCTCTTTTTGCCTTCATTGAAAAGCGATGCCTGTATGCCGGTGATGACCTTCAATTCGGGGATGATAACCGTGGGACTTTCTCCGTTGTCAACCCGCTGCAAGAGCTGTGTGAACGCGCCTTTCAGATCGACATGCACTGATCCCAGCCAGTTCCCCTGCCACCCTTCAGGTTTTTCACCCGAGGTGATCACGGCATGTTGTTTTTCCAACATCACGCTCAGCACTTCCAGTGTTTCGGCGCTGGCAGAAATATACCAGGTGTTGGGAAAGCTGGAAGATACCTGATCCATCCCGCTAATCCATTCAGCGGGAGACGCACTTTCCGGCAGCATCACGTTCTGGGGGAAGACGATGTAGGGCGGGCTAACCGATTGGCAGCGCCCGCAGAAATAATGCATCCCGTTTGAGAAAATCTCGCTGGCAGTCTCACCATAGAGCGCAGAATCCGAAGGCAACATTCCGCTGCCGCGCCAGTCATTGGCAGTCAATCCCAGGAAATATCCAGCCATAAACAGCTCATTGGCTGGATCGTAGCCGATTGTCCAGAGGTTGGGCAGATTCCTGTTTTCGTTGCCCACCACGGCGTAGACGGATTCTCCGCTAACCGCCGTGAATTCTTCCAGGTTTTCCGGCATTCCACAGAAAACGACCAACTTTTTATCCGCGGTTATCATCGAGGGGGTCAGGTTTTCCACTTCCTCCACCTGCACAAAAGACAGTTCCGGAGTGACAAGCGCCGCGCGGAAAAGGTCACAAATGCCGCTGTTCCCATTCGATCCCAACGTAAGCCAAACCTTCAGCGGTGGCAACGTCGGTGTATACGCTATCTCTTCTACGGTGGGTGCAGAGGTAGGATCTGCGTCCAGTTCAAGCGTTGGAACTGCGGTTGGTCCTGCTTTGGGGATATTGCAGCCCGTCAGAAAGCTTCCCAGCAGAAGCAGGAGCAGAATTGTTGTAAAAGAGAAGAAAGCGTTTCGTTTCTTTAACATAAAGCGTCATTTCAGTTGGAGCGCAACCGTCCGTTCCGGCTGTTTGCCTGCATATCCCGGGTGGTCAGACCCTTAAAATCTCCTGTATTATAATAACAGGAATGGGCAAAGTCATGAGAAATCAGACAATCTGAATGATGGAATCAGAGCATGAGTAATAGAGAACCCGAAAATAAAGCCAGGATGCGTTACCGGAAACGGGGCATTTATGATGATGCGAATTCCCCGCGAAAAATTGCTCTCAATGATCTGGCTCATCGATTAACTCCCTCACTTGATTTTTACATCTTCTCAATCTTTAGCGGTCTGATCTGCGGCGTTGGGTTTCTTAAGAATTCGCCGGCACTGCTGCTGCTGTCAGTGGTTCTGATCCCGTTCTATGCGCCATTTTTTGGCATTGTTCTGGCCATAACCACAGGATCCTTTTCCTTCCTGATGAAATCGCTATTCCGATATTTGTTGGGGGTGGGTCTGTTCCTGTTGAGCGCTTTTGGAGTTGGCGGGTATGCCCGGCTCAATAATGCTCTGACGCAGGAAACTGTGAACCGTTTCACCCAGGTTTACCCGTTGATGCTGGTTACGGTGGGTGTGTCTGGTTTTCTGGCATCATTCTATGCCGCACGGAAATCTGATCAGAAGCCGCAGGCGCTGGGAGCGGGTATGATGGCGGGTATATTGCTGCCGCTTGGATTGGCGGGTTTCTCGCTCGGGTTACAATACACCACGCCTGTGGTTGATTGCCTGAAAACCGGCACCGTATATGGACTGGTTGCCATGACCGCAGTGTTGTCTGGCTACCTGCTCAGCCGTATTTTCGTGCCACGATTCCTGTCGTTTCTGCTCAGCGGGCTGGTGCTGCTATTCGGTATTACTTACTTGTTAGACTATACGCATATCGCAGACTTCGGACTGCGCGAACATTTTGATCCATTCTTCCTGCAGGTGGATCGGCTGCTGAACCCGCCGACTCGCACGCCGTCTCCCAGCCCGACGATCACACTGACGCCGTCCCCCGCTCCGACCGAAACTGCCACGCTGACCTTTACTGCTGCTGTGGACACAGCTACGCCCACGCTCACGCACTCGCCTACCGTCACCGCAACGGTGACGCGAACGCTCAGCCCGACTGTTACGGTGACCAATCCACCGCCAACCGCATCGCAGACGCCAACGCTGACATCCACACCGACTAAAGAACCCACGCCCACGCGCACTATCCGCCCAAGCCGCACCCCCACGATGACCTTTACGCCTTCAGCAACGGTCATTTATGCGATTGTACATGTCTCCAATGATGTCGGTTTGCTGATTCGTGAAGCGCCTGAATTTGGTTCCAATATTTTGAAGAGCCAGAACAACGGATCACTGCTGGAAATTTTGGGCGATCGCAGGGAAAACAGCGGACTGGTATGGGTAAAAGTTCGGACGAATGAAGGGTTGGAAGGGTGGACTTCAGAAATGGCGATTCGGACGACTACGCCGATGCCCTGATTTTTTTCTTTGAATATCCTCAAACAGCGCCAACATTTTATTCAGCGAGCGCTCAAGCGTAAACTCAGTGCGTATGGTTAACGCTGCGCGCTGACCCATCTCCATATTGACAGCTGAATCAGCCGTTAATCGTTCAACAATCGCTTCTGCCAGCTGTTCTACATATCCAAATGGCAGCAATACACCGGACTCGGCATCTTGGATCAGGCTTCGGCAGCCTTCGAGGTCGGAGGCGATCACCGGCAGTCCAACTGACATGGCTTCCATCAGCGAGATCGGCATCCCTTCGGTCTCAGAATAAAGTACGAACAGATCGGCTGCGTTGAGCAGCGCTGGAATATCATCACGATTGCCCAACAAACGGAAGCGCCCGGTAAGTTCCAATTCTTCAATCTGATTCTGTAGAGATTCCCGCAATGGGCCTTCACCGGCAATCGCAAACCTGGCGTTTGGTACCTGCCTGATCACATCAGCCGCCGCCTGTACCAACAGCTGCTGTGCTTTTTCCGGAACCAGCCTGCCCACATTCAGAACCAATTGATCGGAATCGTTCAAATTGAGCGCCTTACGGGTTTCAGCCCGCAGCTGTGCATTCTTTTCAATCGGACGGATGCCATTGTAAATCAGCGAGATCTTTTCCCGTTTGCATCTTTCTGCCAGTGCCTGGTTCAGCGCACGTTCCGAAACACAAACCAGCCGGTCGCAGGCGTTGGAATTGATCAGAGCGCTGTGCAGTTTCTGTTTTAGCGGTGAAAGACTTTTGAATTGGCCATGATGCGCTGCAACCCGCACCGGAACATTCAAGCCAGCGGCGACAGGGAGCCCAAACAGCGTGGCGTCATGGGTAAACGTTTCGATAACGTCCGGCTGAAATTCCCGGATCGCGCTCCTGAGGTGGAGAACAGCCTGTGACAGCCTGAGCGCATTCGCCACCGGGCTGCCTGCCTGATAGCTGGCGAGCACATGGATTGGAAAAGGATGCTGACGTTGCCAGTGCTCAGCCAGACCATCCTTGTCGTAATAAAAGACGGCCATTACCTCTTGTCCCTGGCTGTGGAACCAGTCAGCCTGGTCCAGCAGAACGCGCTGAGCGCCACCAATCGTGATTTGGGAACCGAATAACAGAATTTTCATAGGAGCGTCACCGTTTATTTTACTTGAAGAACAGTTTTGTCCGGTGGGAATGAATCCGTGCGGAAGACAAAAAAGACCTGCTTTTGAGTTCAGCAGGTCTTTTCACAAGGGGTTGAATGTTGTCTTATTCTTTCAGCGCACCGGAACTGAGTGAAGTTACCAGAATCCGCTGCGTCAGCACGAAGAAAATCACGAAAGGAATGGCGATGATCAACGCACCCGCGCAGAAGGTGGTGAACTCATTCTTTTTGTCAGTTACAAAACTGAACAGCCCCAGCGCCAGGGTCTGCTTGGCGTTTGAACGCAGGATCATTTTAGAGAAAACGAACTCCATCCATGGTCCTGTGAAACTGGTGATCGCGAGGAAGATAATGATCGGTTTAGCGAGCGGAAGCACAATTTGGAAGAAGGTGCGGGCGTTGCTGGCACCGTCAATTCTTGCCGCTTCATCCAGACTGCGCGGGATCGAGTCGATATAACTTTTGACCAGCCAGGTGTTGTAGGGGATATTCCCTGCCAGATAGATCAATACCATTCCCCAGAGCGTGTCCAGTCCGCCGATCCGCAGCAGGATGACGTAAATTGCAACCATTCCCACGAACGAGGGAAAGATTTGCAGGATCAGCAGCGAAAGCATCATGCTCTTTTTGAAGGGGAAGCGGAAGCGTGAAAACACATAAGCCGCTATCGCGCAGGTGAGTACGGTGGTGACCGACGTCCCCAACGCGATCAGGAAGGTGTTCTTGAACCACAGCATGTAATTGGTGTTGTTGAAAAGGAAGCGGTAATGTTCAAGCGTAACCCCATCCTTAAACGGGATAATGTTCAATGAGGAAATCGAATTTCCGGGAGCGAAGGCTGCACTGACCAGATAAATCAGAGGATAGAGCACTGCCATTGCAACGATCGTCAAAACAATCGTGATGATTGTCTTGTTGATAATTTGAAAAGTCCGCTCGTTGGAATGCTTTTTTGTGATGGTTGAGTTGGTCATTACAGTTCTCCTTCCTTGAATGATTTGGTCCGGCGGAAATTGTAAATCGCAAAAGGCGCCAGAATCACAAAAATACAAACCGCGAGCACAGATGCATAGTTATATTTCAGCAGGGTGATGGTCAGTTTGTAAATCCAGGTAACCATGATATCAGTTCCGCGGGCACTGGTGATGGTGGAATCCGCTACAATCGGGTTGCCTCCAGTCAGGAAGAAGATCGCGCCGAAGTTATTGATGTTGAAGGTGAACGACATAATGATCAGCGGCATGGTCTGGTAAAGCACCTGCGGCAGCGTTATAAAGCGGAAGCGCTGTATCGGGGAAGCACCGTCGATATCCGCTGCTTCATACTGATCCTTGTTGATTGAGGTCATGGTGCCCATTGTCAACAACATAAAGTAGGGGAATCCTGCCCAGAGATTGATCGCGATACACATGAAGCGCGCCATTTTCGGATCACTCAGCCAGGGGATGACAGTGTCCTTGGTGATCAATCCGAGTGCGATTAATGTCCGATTGACCGTTCCGAAAGATCCATTCAACAGGTTCTGCCAAATCAACATCGATACGACTGTCGGTACGGCATAAGGAAGAATGAAAATTGAACGGAAAACCGTTTTTAACCTGATCCTGGATTCCTGCAACACAACTGCCATGATGATCCCGCCAGCATAGCAGGTGATCGTTGCCAGCGTTGCCCAGATTAATGTCCAAGCGGCAACCCTTCCCATCGCTCCAGTCCAGATTGCATCACCGCCGAAGAGAGCACGGAAGTTATCCAGTCCCACCCAGTCGACTGTGTTGTTAGGAGGGATGTTTTTCGGTGCAGAGTAGTTGGTAAAGGCCACACAGGCAGAGAAAACCAGTGGAACGATCACAAAAAACAGCACCAGTAAAATTGCCGGCATCAACCCTGCCACAGGAAAGGCTTTGTCTCCAATTTCACTGAAGAACGAGCCTTTGTCGGGGAATTTCCCATTGATTTGAATCTCCTGCCAGCCAGATAAGGCGCTCTTGACTGAGAGATAATACAGCATGACAAAGATCAAGATGACTGCCAGAATCATGATCCCGTCGATCAGCATGAACATCGAGTGATCGCGCTCACGAATAGGCAGATTCGGTTGAGGATCTCCGAGCGTGATCATCCCGACAATTTTTTCCCAAATTCGCGGCAGAAAGATAAAAAACAACACCTCGATTGAGGCGAAAAAGATGCCTTTGATGTATTGTTTCAAATACAGGAGATGCGCCAACCCCATAAACAGGAGCGAAGTGACCAACACTTTCGTTCTGGAAGGGATTTCAGCTGCGGATGCGGTAGCTATCATGCGTTTATCCTTTCTGCTGAATGGGTGAGGAAAATGGGATAAAACTGCTCCCTTCCTTTTTCGGAAGGGAGCAGTTCACTACTTGAAAAATTTTATTGCTGTACGAAGGAAACGATCGCCTGGTCGAGCGCCTTTAATTCGGTTTCGACGTCAGCACCGTCCCAGATGTTGGCAGCAGCGGCACCGCCTGATTCCCAGAATGCTCCCATTTGTGGCACGGATGGCATTGGGAAAGCATATTGCAGCTGATTGATGAATCCCTGAGAAATTTCGCTTTCAACTTTCAGCGGAGTTGACGGCAGGGCGCCGGTGATGTCATAGCGCAGTTGCTGCATTTCATCGCTCAACAGGAAGCGGGCAAATTTTGCGGCTTCTTCCGGATGTTCGGAATAAGCAGAGACAAACAGACCGCGCGTTCCGGAGAAGCTGGAAGCAGGGGTTTCTCCTTCAAGGGCGGGCAGTGTCGTCACACCGAAATCGATCCCGGCGCCGGTGAAGTTGCTTACGTTCCATGGACCGGAGATATGCATGGCAGCGTTGCCAGCGGCAAAGGCGCCATCAGCGGTTGCAGTTGTGGCGTCGGCAGACGGTAACTGCAGGACTTCGCGCAGTCCCTGGAAGATCTTCATCCCGGCGATAGAATCGGGAGTCGCCAGGAAGGATGAGGAAGTATCGGTACCAGATTCACCAAACAGGCGGTTGCCATTCATGGTGGTGAACAGGATCGTGTAATAGATGTTACCAACGTCAAATACGAGACCGTATTTGTCCGGGTTGGCTGCATTAAAATTCGCAACCCATTCTTTCATGGCTGCCCAGGTGGTGGGAACTTCTTCAGCAGAGATCAGGGCTTTGTTGAAATATAGACCATATGTTTCCGCAGAAGTCGGATATCCGTACATAGTGCCTTCATAGGTCAGTGCCTGAGAAGTTGAAGCCAGGATAATACTTTTGACCTCTTCAGCGTCCACGGTTGGGAGTATATGACCACCAACGACGAGCTCACCCAACTTGTCATGACCGGCAGCGAACAGATCCGGACCAATTCCGGCAGGTCCGTCCAGTGCGATCTGGTTGGAGGCGTCCACGTTTTCAACGTTCACGAACTCAATGGTGATATTCGGGTTTTCTTTGGTAAAAGCTTCGCCGGCCTGTTTAATCCATTCATCAGGTCCGCCAACACTTTCCCATACTTTCAAGGTAATCGCATCCTGAGCTGATACCAGGACTGCCGGGCTGAACCCTGCCAAAAGGGTGATTACCAGAACAACAGATAAGAATTTTTTCATTGTTGATTCCTTTCAAAACGATAATTAGAGCCTGTATCAGAGCTGCGCGCTGTTTCACAGGCATTCTCCAAATCAGGCTGCTCTCTTTAATAATTATAAACAATCATTATGAATGTTGATTTAAATAAAAGTTATCAAATTTATGATCAGGAATCACTGTCTCCGATAAGTTTGATGAGTACACTGCGGGTACGCGGGCCATCGTATTCACAAAAATAAACGCCCTGCCAGGTGCCCAGCAGCAGTCGCCCGTTCTCCACGATCAGCTGCAGGGAAGATCCACTGATCAGCGCTTTGATGTGTGCGGCGGAATTTCCCTCACCATGGTGATAGTTGTTCTGTTGCGGGATGACTTTGTCGAGCTGATAGAGAATGTCACGCACGACGTCTGGATCGGCATTTTCGTTGATGGTTACCCCGGCTGTTGTGTGCGGAATGAACACGGTGCAGACACCGGAATGGAACCCTTTTTCGCGAATGATCTCGCGAATATGGTCAGTGATGTCGATAAATTGTTCTTTCGCCTGCGTGCGCAGCGTAAATTTGAAGCTGTCCATCTTTTCCTACTTTCATTCAGGAAGCAAATGCATCTTTTGCAATGTCCATTGCTGATTTCGCATCTTTGCCGTAATAGTCCGCTCCGATTGATTTGGCGAACTGTGCTGTCAAAACCGCCCCGCCCACCATGACTTTGCAGTCAGGGAGCTGTTTCAGTTGTTGGATTGTTTCTTTCATGCTCTTGACGGAGGTTGTCATCAATGCGCTCAGTCCAACCAGTTTCACGCGGTCTTTCCTGACTGCTTCCACGATCACCTCCGGCCGCACATCCTTGCCGAGGTCAATAATCTGGTAGCCGGAATTTTCCAGGATGACCCGCACGATGTTTTTGCCAATATCATGGATGTCGCCCTGCACGGTTGCGAGGATGATTTTTCCGCGTGACAATTCTACGGTTTGTTCAGGAGCGTTGGCGAGCTTCGATTTTACAATTTCGAAACAGGCCTGAGCAGCGCCTGCAGCCTGAATCAGTTGCGGCAGGAAAATCTCACCTTTTTCGAAACGGTTGCCAACTTTTTCCAGCGAAGGAATCAGGATTGAATCGATCACGTCAGAGGGATCGCGCGTCTCCAACAGTTTCCGGGCAGCGTCACTGGCTGCCTGCTTCAGTCCGTTTTCGATGGCGTAATCCAGCGATATCTGCGACTCCGGTGCGACCGTTTTGGCAACGACATCGCTGCGGGTGCGAATGAACTCTTCGGAATTGATATCACGGTTGGCCAGGACATTAAAGGCACGGACTGCTCCAGTCATGGCGCGGTTGTTCGGATTCATAATTGCCAGATCCAGCCCATTCACGAGCGCCATCGTGAGAAAGGCGGTATTGATCGTTTCGCGGTCAGGCAGACCAAAGGAAATATTGGATACTCCCAGCACTGTATGCAGCCCCAACTGTTGGCGAACGGTTTTTACAGCAGCCAGCGTCTCGAGCGCCTGATCCTGCTGCGCAGAAACAGTCAGCGTCAGACAGTCGATGATCACATCTTCCCGGGGAATACCGAACGCTTCCGCTGCTGCGAGAATCTCTTTGGCAATCTCAACGCGTTCCTTGGCGTTTTTTGGCAAACCCTTCTCGTTAAGCGTCAAACCGATTACTGCTGCGCCATATTTTTTGACAATCGGCAGCAGTTGCTCCAGATTCTTGCGGTCGCCATTGACTGAATTGACCAGTGCCTTGCCGTTGTACACACGCAGGGCAGCTTCAATCGCTGCCGGGTCGCTCGAATCGATTTGCAGCGGGGCAGAGGTAACGCTTTGAAGTGCCGGCACAACTTCACGCATCAGCGCGGCTTCGTCAATGCTGGGAATGCCGAGATTCACGTCCAGAATTTCAGCACCGGCTTCGGTCTGTTCCAATGCCTGCGAAAGGATGTAAGGGATATCGTGGTTTTCGAGCGCTGCTTTGAACCGTTTCTTTCCAGTGGGGTTGATGCGTTCGCCCACAATGCGCACGCGATCTACTTCCACGACTGTTTCAGCGCTGCAAAGGGCTGTGCGTGCGACCCATTTGCGCGGTTGAACCGTTTTCCCAGCCAGACGTTTGCCCAGCATATGCAGGTGCGCGGGCGTTGTCCCACAGCATCCGCCGATATATTTAACACC
>JAAZKE010000066.1 GCA_012799995.1 Chloroflexota bacterium
CCCGACAGCTCCCTGAACACCGGCATAAGCATCTCCACCTACCTTAAGCAGTGCCCGAATTCCACCACTGGCAGGATCTAATGGCGCACGAGCGACAAGCATCAATATCAAATATAAACCAGCGCTCGCCACGAACAAGGCCAAAAATATTTTCAGGGCAGCAAAGACGCTTTTTTTTATGATCAGAGGATCGTTGTTTTTCCCACTGACAACGGCCCAAACAACCACCGGCAGAAGAAAACAGCCAAACATGATCAGGAAATGAATTGGGCGGGTTGCAAACACACCTGAAGGTACAAGGCCACCCGCCTGCGATGATAAGCTGCTCATAAACAGGCCATACATTCCCAGGCAGACGATTCCAAGCGGAACCGCATAGATCAGAATCCTTACGATCAGTTTTCTGATGCCATCTTCCTCTTCGGACCTCGCCAGTGTTGCTGTCAGGATCAGGATGCCAAAATATATTGGGAAATCCCAGGTATTCATAAAAAGCAAGGCACCGATTGCCAGGGCAGCAAACCAGAAATCTCCCGATTTCAGAAAGCGTGTCATTCTGCTTAGCCAGAATTCATCTGGGCGCGCCATCAGAGAACCGGTTCCCCAATGCTCCTTCTGGAAATAGAGATTTAACGCTATAGCCAGCGCGGTCAAAACGAAAGGAATCCCGATCACGTGCGGATGAAGATCACCCAGAAAAAAAGAAAAGAACGGGAATTCATCGATAATTTCTTTTGAGGAACCGTCCAGACCGGTATCGCTCAACACTCGCGATGCCCGCCACCACCAGATTCCAGCTCTTCCGGTAGGATCCCAACCCGCAGCCATGGTAGGGGCTACATCCAGCTCTTTGATGCCGAGCCATTTCCAGAAGGTGGAGATTCCATCCGCATTCCAAAAGAAGCCGCGCGCATGCAACACCTCAAGAGATCCCTCCAGATTCCCCATCACCAACATCATCAATGGGGCTAATAAAGAGGAGAGATGGGTTTTAACCTTATCCGTATGCGGGTCTTGTTGTACCAGATCGTTAACGATTCCGAATGCTCCAGCAGCGGCCATTCCAAATACAGTTGCCAGCATCAGATTGAAGCCAACCGCTGAAGGGACGTTGGTGAGTTGAATCAGAATGGCTGACAACAGATAGCCAAAGTAATAATAGGAAATGCCGTACCCAGCCAACCAGCCATCCTGCGGAGGAAAGGTTTCAGAATTCAGAATGGAGTTGATGAACATCATCTCCATCGGTTTCTCAGTTCCAGCGATAGAAGGGTCAGCTATGCGAAATGTAACGATCAGAGCAAAGCCTGCCAGGAAAAGCAGTTCGCTGATGAATAAAAAGCGGTTGTTTTCCCGTGTCCACTTCACCAGCTCATAAAAGTTTTTCTTGAAGAAATAAGCCGACAACAGGATCATCGGGAGCAAAGACAGCAACAAACCACCAAGGTTATTCTGGATCACTCCCAATTCATTGAGGATCCAGTAACAATATCCGGTCAGAATCAGACTGACAATTCGGCTGAAAGCTACTCCCTTTGAGGGCAAATAACGAAACAGCTGGGCAGTTAGGGGGTATGCCAGCAGCTGACCACATTCTATAATCAATAACCATCGAATGATTTCCCCCGCCATTTAGTTTAGAAAATCCTCCACTGCCTCGCTGTTAACCTGATAAATCGCCGTATTCCCCACGCGGAACACCTCATCCCAGAAGAATCCATCCAGCTGAGCAAATTTGGCGATACCCTGCGCGTCATACATACCATGTTCCATCTGTCCTACCACGATATATCGTATCGCATATTTTTGCAGGATCGCGAGCGCGACATCCGGTGAAGCGTCATTATAAAACGTGCTCACATCTTCGATCCTCTGCCAAACCTGGTCAGACAGACCCGGTCGCTGTTGGCGTTGATGATAGTTCCAGCCAATCACACCCGGCAGCCCGGTATAAATTGTGTATCGATTGCCCCATTTATATTCGGTAGCATTCCCCTCAATAATTACCGGC
>JAAZKE010000067.1 GCA_012799995.1 Chloroflexota bacterium
ATAGCGGTGCTGACGTTATTCTCATCAAGACACCCGCGTTGACAGAAAAGCTCTATGGCGCTGAAAATATTGAGGTGGTTTCTGCGGAGGAAATGCGCAATGCGGTATTCTCAAACCTTCCAGATGCCGATGGGCTTTTGATGGTCGCAGCGGTGGCAGATTATAAACCGCAAATTACCGCTGAAGAAAAAATCAAAAAGACAGGAAAACGCATGACGCTTCAGCTGGAAGCGACAACGGATATACTGTATGAAATTGGCGAAAACCGGAATCGTTTTCCGAAACTGAAGGTTCTTGGCGGTTTCGCAGCTGAAAGCGAAGACCTGCTGAACAATGCCAAAGCGAAACTGAAAAAGAAACATCTGGATTTTATTTTTGCGAATGATATCTCGTCAAATGAAAGTGGATTTGAATCGGAGCAAAATAAAGGGTTTTTAATTGATCGTTCTGGGATAATGCGTGAAGTACCGTTGTCGAGCAAACAGAAAATAGCCGAAGAAATCGTAACTGAACTGGTTAAGCTGTTTTCCGAATAATTGCATTGTTCCTCAATTTTCATCGAAACTTTTTCTGTCGTTTATCGTTTTGAAAGTAGAAAACATAGACAGGAGAGACAAAATGACAAAAAAAATCCTTCTTATCGTATTGATCATCACAATATTAATCAGCGGATGTGCCAGAAAACAGGAAAACGCTCCCAGTGCCTATATGGATCAGTTCATCAGCGGTGGGATTTTACCTGACTCTTTACGGATGGAGGAATCCTTTGCAGCTCCTGAGAGTGCTGCAAAATCAGCATCAGTTGATGTGCAAACGAATGCAGTTCAGGAACGATTGATCGTTCGTACTGGTGTACTCTCCATTCAGGTGCTTGACGCCAAGCAGACCATCGATGCTATCGCTGCATTGGCTGTTCAGTATGGAGGGTTTGTCGTCTCATCCACTACTTACAATCAGGGCTCCTATTACGTGGATGACGCGACCAATTTACCTTTGCTAAGCGGTGATGTTGTGATTCGGGTCAATGTCGAGAATTTTGATTCCGCTATTAAGGCAATCGAAGAAATGACCCCTGACATCACGAAAAACGTCTTGAATAAAACAATCACCGGGGAAGATATCACCAGTGATTACGTTGACTCAAACGCCAAGTTAGTAGCGTTGGAAGAAACCCGTGACAAACTGAACGAGATATTAAGTACCGCAAAGACAGCTGAAGAAACGCTGTTGATCTACCGTGAAATCACCGATGTAAATTCTCAAATTGAAGTGCTCAAAGGGCAGATTAAATACATGAAAGACAGCGCTGTCCTGTCCTCAATTTCGATTCACATTGATACGATCCGCCCAACCGGAATCACCGTCAAACCCTGGTCATTGGGTACTGTCATATCCAACGCAGTCCAGGATCTGTTGGATTCTGCCCAGAACCTTGGTGAATTCCTGATTTACTTCGTCATCTCTGTCCTGCCTTTCCTGCTGTTGTTCGGAATTCCGTTGTACCTGCTGTTCCGCTGGATTATCCGGAAAATCGCCCGTGGAATCCGCAACATGAATGAACCAAAGCGCGAATAATAATAAAAGTTGAAATGAACAAAAGAACGCCGGTTAGGCGTTCTTTTGTTTCCATGCCAGCATGATAAAATTTTTCTCATGAACGCGAACCAAACAAGTCCTGAGAAAAAAGCTGTTCCGTTTGCAGCTGAAATCGCCTATCATGAGACTGTCAATGCCGTTGATCCATCCTTCACACCGATCCCTGCGTTCATTTCATCGGAAACGATGGCGAGCCTTTCTCAAAATGGCATTAATATGCTCTTTCGTCATCAGGCGGAAGCGTTAATTGCGCTCCATAATAATGAACATATCATCCTTTCGACCGGAACCGCCAGCGGTAAAAGTCTGGTTTACCAGATACAAATCCTGGAAATGATAAATTCCTCCGCTTTTAGCACAGCTTTATTGATGTTCCCGACCAAAGCGCTTGAGCGTGACCAGGTAGCAAGCCTGTTAAAGTTCATTCCGAATCGGCGGGAAATCCTGGGTGTATACGACGGCGATACCCCTTCTGCATCCAAACGGATAATTCGTCAAAATGCACGTATCCTCTTTACCAACCCGGATATGCTACATCACGGTCTGTTGCCATATCATCCCAGTTGGGCAGATTTTTTTGCCAACCTGAAAATCGTTATCATTGATGAAGCACATGGTTATCGCGGTGTTTTTGGCGCTCATACCGCCAATGTGATTCGGCGTCTCAAACGAATCGTAGCGCACTATCAGGGTCACACGAATGAACTGAAGTTCATCCTGGCTTCTGCTACGCTTTCCAACGCAGCTACCCATGCGAAAAAAATGATCAGTGCACCAGTCACAGAGATTTCACGCGATTTCTCCGGCAATGGATCGCGTGAAATTTATTTTCTCAATCCTCCAATCGTGAATGAAGAACTGCATTTGCGTGCTGGTTCTATCCATACTGCTGCCAGAATGGTCAAAATGATGAAGGATCGCCAAAAGCAGACGCTGCTCTTCACTCAAAGCCGACAGTCTGTGGAGACAGCTGTCCGACGGCTTCGTGACCTTGGTATTGATGTCGATGGCTACCGCTCCGGATACCTTCCGTCAGAACGGAGAAAAATTGAAAAAGGGTTGAAAGAAGGCGCGATAAAGTGCGTCGCTGCTACCAACGCGCTTGAGTTGGGGATGGATATTGGCGGCATGGACACGGTTATTTCGATTGGGTATCCGGGAACAATCGCATCCTATTATCAACGCATGGGCAGAGCCGGCAGAAACCTACGCCCTTCTGAGTTTTATCTGGTTGCTTCGCAAAACCCGATTGACCAATATCTGATTAAACATCCCGAGTTCATTGGTCAATCGCGCAGTGAACCGGCATTGATCGACCCTGATAATCTGCTGATCCTTTTTCAACACCTTCAGTGTGCGTTGTTTGAATTGCCTTTCAAGGCAGGGACGGGGTATGGGAAACTGAGCCCGGGAGCAACAGCTGAAATTCTCGACTATTTTTGTGAAGAAGGAATCGCCCACCGCAGCAATGATCATTATTATTGGTCAGAATCAGACCGGCCACAACGAGAGGTGTCCCTGCGCAACAGCAGCCTTGACCGAATCGCCATCTATGCCAATGATCTGCCTGGCAGGAGAAACTTGATTGGTGAGATTGATCGCCCCTCCTCATATTGGATGATCCATGAAGGTGCGATTTACTTCCATAACGGTGTCGGCTATAAAATTTTGGAACTCAATTTGGAAGAAAACAGCGCGTTGGCAGAGAATATCGTGCCGAGCTACACGACAGATGCCCTTAAAAACACTACAATTACCGTCAATCAGATCATTGAACAGCGTCAGGTACCGAATGGCAAAATTTATATTGCAGAAATCACCGTACAAAACCAGGTAACCGGCTTCCAAAAGCGCGATATTGAAACCGGGCAGCTGCTGGGGATTTTTCCGCTTGACTTGCCGGTTGAATCGCTTGAGACCAAAGCATTCATCGTCCGTCTCTCCGAGACATTAAAAAAATCGCTTGAAGAACAAGCTCTCTGGACCAATAATGAAAACGATTATGGTATCCATTGGGAGGAGATTCGCAAAAACATCCTGAGCCGCGACCGGTTTGCCTGTACTGTCTGCGGGCAGCCGGGAACACTCAAGTCACTACACGTGCATCATATCGTCCCTTTCAGGCGCTTCTCAGATATTCGGGAAGCGAATGATGAGAAGAACCTTACAACACTATGTCCTACCTGTCATCATAAAGTCGAAACGACGCTTCGACTCCGCAGTGGATTATCGGGTTTCGGACATGCATTCCATCAGATTGCTGCGTTGTTTGTCGAATGCGATGCCAATGATATCGCCTCGCATCCCGATCAGGCAGATCCAGATTTCGACAGCGCACCAGTCCTGTATCTGTATGAGACCATCCAAGGTGGAATCGGTTTATCCCAGTCGATATTCAAGAATTTCGAATCCATTTTGACCGCTGTTGAAGATCTGATCCAAAACTGCGAATGTGAAGACGGATGCCCGGGTTGCGTCGGTCCTGCCGGCGAGCTGGGTATTGGAGGTAAATCTGAAGCCCTCGCGATCGTACAGGGACTGTTGGTGAATCAGGTTGGCTTATGACAGATATCATGGATCAATTGACCAGGTTAGGCGTAGTTAAAGGGACGCTCTCTTTACGTCCAAAGCAGCCAGCAAAAAAAACAGCCTATCTGGACGCGCTTCAAAAGACATTTCCCAATGGATTTATCGTTGAGAACGAATACGGCCCCGTTTTCAACAATCAAGTGCGCATGCGTCTTGATAATCCTCATGGATTGATCGATCTTCGTACTTCTCTGGAACCAAACAGCCTCTATTGTCATATCACCGGATTCACTGATCTCAACAAATCACAACTTCTGGCAATGGATATTGAGACCAGCGGACTATCAGCGGAAGCGTCTGCATTTGTGTTTATGATAGGCATGGGATATTTTTCTGATGAGGAATATATTGTCGATCAACTGATTCTCTCTGACCTCTCTGCTGAAAAGGCATTCCTGCGTCAAATTGAAATTACCTATGCGAAGTTCGCGTCCCTTCTGACATATAATGGCAGGTCATTCGATCAGCCTATGATTCTTAACCGCGTCCGGTTTCACCGTCTTCCATTACGCGGATTTGATATTCCCAATCTGGATTTGCTGCATGTTGTCAGACGTTTCTGGAAGCAGGATCTTCCCAACTGTCGCCTGGCGACGGTTGAAAAGGAGATTCTCCATGTGGAGCGTGGCGAAGAGGAAGTCCCGGGATTTATGGCGCCTGAACTATATCGCGCATTTCTTGACAGTGGCGATGCGGAATCATTGCGCGGTGTCGCCTATCATAATCAAATCGATGTGATTAGCCTGAGTGCATTTTTATTGCACCTGAACCAGGTCACCAGAGAATATAATCCGGAATCAGAAAATAATCAGCGATTTCAGCGCATGGAAAATGTCATGAATATCCGCCGCATGCTGTCCAGTCCCGATCCTGTAGATGTCGAAGCCTTCTGCACATCGAACACTTTCTTAAACACAAACCGCAGACGCATTGCTGAACAGTTGCGCGTTAAAGGTCACCTACTGGAATCAATTCGTGTCCTGGAATCCCTGTATGAAGAAGGGGATTGCCTGGCTGCTGAAAAGTTGTCACTTATCTATGAGCAGGATCAAAAAGATTTTGATCGCGCGTTACACTGGCTTATGAGATCTTTGGAATTGCTGGATGCTGATGCGACTATCGGCTTCTGGTCACGCAAAGGGAAAATGGAACGGTTGCAAAAACGGCTCCGGTCCCTCAATCAGAAAAAGGATAAAGAAAATGAGCAAAGACAATGAAATTGTATATTGGGCAGAAAACGAAGCAGAAGCAGTCGTGGTGATCGCTCAACTGGAACAATATCATATCCCGGCTGTCAAGCTACGGGAAGGATTTGGTGCGATGAATTCGCTGTCTTTCGGAATCTTTGGTCAGATTGCGATTGCGGTTCCGAAGGATCGTGTCAGCGAAGCGGAAGCGATCATCCTAGCGATGGACGAAGATGAAACAGAGTGGGAAACTGAAGAAATAGAAGAATCGGAAGAAGATTTTGAGTCTGACGAAGACGACTCGGAGGAATCAGTTTCTTAGATCTTCAAGCGCGTCAGCCAGATCTGCATCGAACCGTTTCATCAGTTTTTTTGTGACCAGGCCTGGCACGGGCTTTGGCAAAGCGTTGGAATCAATTGTGCGTATTGGCAGGATTGAACGGCTGGTGCTGGTGATAAAGGCTTCTTTTACCTCCGCCAGGTCTGCAAGCTTCAGTGGCTGGCGTACCAAAGGGATTTCCAGCTTGTTGATCAGGTCGATCACGAACGCGCGCGTCGTGCCAAACAGCACTCCCTCTTCCGCTGTGAAAACTTGTCCATCTTTTATGGCGAAGAAGTTGCTCGATAACCCTTCTCTTAGTTCACCGGTTTCGTTCATCATAATCACTTCTTCACAGTTCGCATCATGCTGCTCCCGAATTTCAGCAGCTATCGAAAGGAAATGGTTCAGTTTTGCCTGTGGGTTCTCTCTGGTAGCCGATTCGGTTGAGACCATCACACCGTCTTTAAATTCATCCGCGGAAGGTACTTTTAATGGTTCCAATGCGACATAAAAGTCGTATGGATGGAGCGTCAAATCAATTGAAATCCGTACGCGCGACTCCCCCGCACCAAAATGTGAAAGGAAGCCCACAAGGATTCTTTTCAGCGCTTCCCTTTGAATGATAATCTTCCCCCCCGCCAGTGATACCGTGTTCTCAAGGCGGTCAAAATGGTGTGACAGGTTCAACACTTTGAACCGCTCATACGTCCGGAAGGTTGTATAAGCTCCTTCGGGAGTGAAAGCCTGTGCTTCCTCAAGAGAATTAACTTGGCTGTTCGTTGCCTGGCTGATTTCGTTATGATCGCCGTCAAAAACTATTTTCCAAAAGCTCGAAGGTACAGGTTTGTTCATATGTATTCAATTTTCGGTGTATTTCCGAAAATCCTCCAATGTATCAATATCACGGATAACGTATGGATCATTCGTTTCCAACAGGCAGGTCTCATACTTTTTCAGCAATCGTCTACCGCCGCTGTCCGCAGCTGACTGCGATCTCAATTCAGCAAAAGTGAGTTGCGGAAACATCGTTGGATTGCCGGTTTCGCCCTTATAGGTCGGCATAATGATCTTATCGGGCTGCTCTTCCTGTTGGCGGGCTAAAGCCCGGTAGGTGTTGATGCTGACAAAAGGCTGATCTGCTAAAACCAGACATGCTGAGCGTGTTCCTTCCGGTAAATGAAGAACTCCTTTTTGAAGAGAAGTCGATTGTCCTCTTTCCCAGTTTTTGTTCAGTACGATTTCAACCGGTATATCCTGTAACAGAGCTGCCAGGGCTTCAGCCTGATAACCAAGCACCACAATCACGGTTCGATATCCCGCAGACAGAACACGTTCAACGGTATGAATCAAAATCGGTTTCCCATCAATACGTGTCAGCAGTTTGTGTGAACCGGAGTGAAATCTTGTTCCACCGCCCGCAGCCATAATCACGGCAGCATAATCCGCAGGAATTGAGCAGGAACCATCCATTGGATTTGAGAAGTTCTTATTCATGGTTTTATCGCCAAACATCCGCTCTATTATAACGAAAAAGGCCTCTGATTATAGAGAGCGTTTTTCGTTTTCCATATGGTTCCTTTATGAATAAAAAAAGTGCCTCGTAATGAGGCACTTTTCAATAATATTCAGCGATTATGCTTTATGCAAGGCATTGAATTTATCCCATACATCCTTATACTTTGCCAGCGATCGTGCCTGGATTTCTTTCTCGTCCATTGTCGTCAGTACTCTGTCTCGCATCAAGATTTTCCCATCAATAATCGTGGTTGAGATCATACGTTCGTTGAATCCAAAGATAATATGCCACGGGATATTGCCGGCATTGAGATCGGTAAACGGACGATATTCAACCAGAATCAGGTCGGCAGGAGCGCCGGCCACAATCTTGCCGAATTTATCGCCATATCCGAACGACTGACCAGCCAGGCGGCTGTTATTGTAAATCCCCATCTGCTGCACATCATAACCGCCCATCCGACGTGGATCACGGTGGATAATTTTGTGCATGTAATAAGCTGCTTTCCACTCGCTCCACATATCAAAAGTGAAACCGTCATTACCCAGAACGACATTCATGCCTTTATCCAGCATTGATTCGATTTGAGCAGCGCCAACTGCATTGTTCATATTGGAGCGTGGTTGATGGGATACCCAGGTTCCGGTTTCCTGCAACAGATCCATTTCGACCGCATTGATGTGCACAGCGTGCGCAACAATTGTCTTATCTCCCAAAAGTTTGTGGTCATACAGACGCTGGCCACAGCGTTTGCCAAAGCGATACAGGCTGTCCCATTCGTCTTCCTGTGATTCACCAACGTGGACATGGTAACCGAAACCGCCCGGATTCGCTGCAGCGCAATCTTCCAATGTTTCTTCATCAACTGTAAGACAGGCGTGAATGCCAAATGTGCCATGCAGTCTGCCATTCAGATTATGGCCGGCCTTCAGTTTTTTCAGGAAACGGGCATTCTCGTTGATCCCGGCTTTGGTTCCCTCTTTGCCATTGCGGTCAGTCACTTCATAGCAGAGAGAGGCCCGTACACCACTCTTATCAACTACATCCGCAATCACATCAAGCGAACCGTCAATAAAATCAGGAGAAGCATGGTGGTCAAATACGGTTGTACAGCCTGAGCGGATTGCGTCGATCAGGAATAATTCCGCAGATAATCTGACGCTCTCTTCGTCCAGCGCCCGGTCCAGTTTGAACCACAGATTTTCCAGAATTTCAGGGAAATCTTTCGCAGGTCGTCCCGGGATTCCCATACCGCGGGAGTACGCCCCGTAGAAATGGGTGTGTGCGCAGATGCTGCCAGGCATGAGAATCTGATCATCAGCGTCAATTCGTTCTTCATGCGGATATTTCTTGATTAATTCATCACTTGTGCCAACTTCCTTGATCAGGTTCCCCTCAATCAGGACAGCCGCATTGTTTAAAATACGATTGGGTTGTTCCCAGGTCACGACTTTTGCATTGGTTATAAGCATATTGATCCTCCAAATGTTAGGTGATGGTCATCGGACTTCCCCTCCTCAAGCATATAATGAACCAAATTCAATTCCGCTTTATTGGGTTGATACGAATCCGATTTTCCTTGTTTTCGGGGCACTTTTCGATGGATTTCAGCCAACGCCGATGATAATGTATCGACCGCCGTGTCTTAAGTTTACCTGTTTTTTCAATTGTCTTACAATTGTTTTCAGATGATTTTTGTCACTTTTTCTTTAATACAAATGAAGGGCGGCAGACATATTGATACTGGTTCTCTGCCAGATCTCAACAGAACAAGCCAGCTATGCAGGAAATTCAAATTTCAGGTATAATAAGCGCGATTAACGGGGCGTGGCTCAGCCCGGATAGAGTGCACGGTTCGGGTCCGTGAGGTCGGCGGTTCAAATCCGCCCGCCCCGACTGAAAGAATAACATTCTGCTTAGAATGTTATTCTTTTTATGTTAATTGGTGTGCACTTCGTCCAGTCATCCAGCTCTGCTTCGGTCAGGAATCCCGCAGAAGCGCCATTACTGCCAGCTTTATAAGATGCGTAAACAGCGGCTCGTTCCATTGCCTGAAGAGGGTTGCCGCTCTTTAGAAATCCGTGCAAAAAGCTGGAAAACAACGCATCTCCGCATCCAATCGTATTGACAACCGGGCGGGTGAATACTGCCGGAATGTGCCAGATATCCCCTGTCGATCTGAGCGCCAACAGGGAGCCTTCCTCGCCCATCCCTACTCCGATAATTTGATTGTCATAGCGTTTCTGAAGTTCTTTGATAAACGCAAGTTCTTTTCCGCGAATCGCCTGATTACTTAAAAACAGGATTTCAGCGTTAACCAGATACGCCTGTTTTTCAGGATCGTTAACATCGCTTAGTACCTGTACATCAGCAGCAATTGGAATCCCCGCGCTTGAAAATCCATCCAGATATGGCTTGGAAAACCCGATAAAACAGCATATGGCAAATTTGTAATCACTATAATTCACAGGCGGAAGCTGCGAAAGACTCCGATCATCATGCGCTTTTTTCAGATCCAGTAACATGCCCGGATCTTTCCCGGCGTGATAGCTGATAATCGATATGCCTGATTCCTCTTCTGAGCGTGTGACCAGTTCCGTAGGAATTCCGGCTTTTGAGATAAAGGAATAAATCAGATCGCCAATCTGATCCTGTCCAATTAATGTCAGGAAATCCGGTCTGTTGCCGAGCGTTTGCAAAGAAAGCGCCACATTCAGACCGATGCCGCTTACGACCGTGTGAATTTGATTAGGAGCAAACGCTACCACACCATCATTTAACCTGGAAATCTGGTCCGAGATTGACACTTCAACTAATGAATTCCCGATGACGATTATTTTTCCCATTGGTTTGTTCCTGAAAAGGTAAAATATATACACAAAAAATTGCGCGAAATCTTTTTTTGGTTTCAACACCTTTACGAATTCGCTACAAACGATAAAATTGTAATACAACTGATAAATGAGGAGAATAAAATGCCAGCTTCTAAACCCACAATATTGAGCACACCTGATATTTTGATACCCGACAAAGAAGTATCCCTGGAAAAATGGGCAACGATCGCCTGCGATCAGTTTACCTCTAACAAAGCCTATTGGGACGAAGTGAATCAAATTGTCGGTGATGCACCTTCAACCGTAAAAATAACTTTCCCGGAATACTATCTTGGGAAAATTGATGAAGAACAGAAAATCAAACAAATTCATACAGAAATGGAAGCTTATCTGCAGGCTGGAATCCTGAAAAACCATCATGGCATGATCCTGGTGGAACGCCAGATTGATCATGGGCTTCGTTATGGACTGTTAGCGGCGATTGATCTGGAAGATTACGATTACACTCGCGGCGCTACCAGCTGGATACGCGCCTCTGAAGGCACCGTTGCTGAACGGATCCCTCCCCGCATGAGAATTCGTGAAGCAGCCCCTCTGGAAGTTCCGCATATTCTTGTTTT
Organism: Chloroflexota bacterium; assembly: GCA_012799995.1. GTDB lineage: Bacteria > Chloroflexota > Anaerolineae > Anaerolineales > Anaerolineaceae > Flexilinea. The sequence goes on from JAAZKE010000067.1 coordinate 10,665, forward strand.
GATAGATGACGAAGAAAAGAAACTCATTGAACCGTTAGCCGCGAAAGTGAATTCCCTGCCTTTGCTGTATGATTTTGATCTGATGATGAACAGTGGCCATGTCCGTGGATTCTCTCTCGCAGACCCGGAAATTGAACGCCAGATCTATGAAGTAATCGCAGATGGTCAGAAAGATGAGACCATTCAGAAGAAATACGGTCCTGTAAGCGCTCAAAATCGAATGTTGTTTGCAATTGGTGATGGCAATCACTCACTCGCAACCGCCAAGGCAATTTGGGAAAAGCATAAAGCTGAATGGGGAATGGACCATCCCGCCCGTTACGCCCTGGTTGAAATCCAGAATCTGCATGACCCGATTTTAGAATTTGAGCCGATTCATCGTGTACTTTTTGGAATTCATGAACCATTCCTTGAACGTCTCACCCGACAGTTTGGATCAAATGTAACCGTCAAACCGTTCTTTGAAGCAGAAAGCCTTTTCAAAGCGGTGGATGAAACACCAAAAGGAAAACAGTCCTTTGGTGTGATCGCTGATGGTTCTTTACATCAGGTTGTTTTTGGCACCGCTCCGTCAGCGCTGTGCGTTGGTTCGGTTCAGCAGTTCCTGGATCAATGGCAGTCAGAAGGTGGGTTTGACGATATCGATTACATCCATGGGCAGAAAGAAGTGCTTGAACTGGCAGAAACAGCCCATAACGTTGGGATTTACCTCCCAGCCATTGAAAAAGGTGGTTTCTTCCAGGGAATCATCGGTGATGGCGCCCTGCCACGGAAAACATTTTCCATGGGGGAAGCGCATGAAAAACGCTTCTATATCGAGAGCCGCAGAATCCTCTGATGTCATGCTACGTGGCGATTGAAACTTTTCGGAATCATGCGACGTTATTATTTGATACAATTGGTTAATATGTTAATAATACGGAGGAATCCATGCATAATAAAAATCGGTTGGTAAAGATTTCATTCCTGATAATTCTGGTGGCAGTCTTTGCAGCCTCTTGTACCACCAGACCGACCCCTGAACCGACTGTAGACGTCAATATGCTGGCGACTCAAGCTGCTCAGACTATTGAAGCGCGTTTCACCGAAACCGCTTTGGCTATGCCTTCAGAAACCCCAATGCCAACTTACACACCCATTGTTGCCACAGCTACGATAGGGACGATTCCGATCACACTGCCGACGACCGGTGTTGGAGCCATTCCAACCGTTGCAGCACAGTCAACCCTGCCTGCTGCACTGCCCACGGCAACGCTTTCAGCTGTTGGTGATCGCGCAGTTTGGGCTGATCAAAGCATCAAAGATGGCACCAAATTAAAGCCAGGCGAATCAGCAGATTTAATCTGGTACATCACCAATGTGGGAACAACCACATGGACAACGGATTACTCAGTCCGATTCTTCACTGGAACCAACTTCGCCAAAGCCGGCAACAATCGCTATGCATTTCCTGCCAGCGTTGCTCCACAGCAGACTGGTTCGGTTACGATTGACATTGTAGCTCCCACCACTCCAGGTGAATACAAAATGGCATGGGTTCTCTCAAATGCTGAAGACAGGAACTTTTACACCGTCGATATAACAATCGTGGTGGGGGAATAAGATTGGAACAACCATGAAAACAAAGGCGATTTTCCTGACAATCGTGTTCATCCTACTGCTGGCTGGTTTTTCGACACTTGCCGCTCAACAGCAACCGGTGGACATAGATGCTTTGCGAACTGAGGTCGCTGGAACCGTTATTGCTGAAATTTATTCAACCGTCAGCGCTGAATTTTCCATTGCCGCAACCAACGCCGCAGCAACACAGCAGGTTTCACTGACACATGAACCGATCACTGGCCCCGGTTTTATCAAACCGACACCGGTAATGTACGCTCACATGGCAAAACTGGTCAAGCAAAATCACAACTATCTTCAGTACAAAATGTATGAAGATTGGGATGTCAAGTTCACCTTCAAGAACGTCGGGTTACAGGATTGGACCAATGAATTCTACCTGCGCCACTATAAAGGCGAAGTACCGATGGAGGGGAAAGTGATTATGTTCCCGGCAGTTCTCAAAGGTGAAACCATTGATGTGGAACTTCATTTTGATGGGGAAACAAAACCTGGAATCTACAACTCCTATTGGGAACTTATCAACAATGACGGTCATGTGATTTTGGATAATATCTTTGTGGCAATTCTTGTAAAATAGCGCTTGTGGATTCAAAATCCCGTATTCGCAGTTTATTCAAAGCCGAGTCTGAAAAACTCGGTTTTTGTTTTTGCGGTTTTACGTCACCAGCTCCCGTTGAAGATCATCAACGCTATATGAAATGGCTTGAAAAGGATTGTTATAGCGATATGACCTATCTCGCCAGACCGGATGCCATAGCGAAACGAGCAGATCCGCGTCAGTTGATGCCGGAGGTCGAAACGGTTGTTGTTCTGGGTATGCCTATTTCCTTTCAACAACATAACAGCTTTCAAATTGCCGGATTCGCACACTATCGTGACTATCACGAACAGCTTAGGGAGCTTGGTACCAGGTTGGTTATGTCGGTACAAGAGCAAACCAGGCGAGCTTTTTCACACAAGATATTTGTTGACAGCAGCCCGGTTTTGGAGAGATCATTGGCAGTTCGTGCCGGCTTGGGTTGGATCGGAAAAAGCAGTATGTTCGTCCACCCTGATTACGGATCACATGTTCTGCTATGCGAAATTTTCATTTCTTACGCCTGCCATGATCCTATAATTGAACAAATTTCAGACCACTGTGGCAGCTGCAAGCGCTGCGTGGATAGCTGTCCAACGCAATGCATTGACCCTGTTTCCCGCACTATTGACGTTACGCGTTGTATTTCGTATCTGACAATTGAAAAAAAAGGGGATTTCAACGATCAGGAAAAGCGATCAATAGGGAATCATTTTTTCGGCTGCGACATTTGCATGGCAGTCTGTCCCTGGAACCAAAAGCATCTCACCAGAATCAGCTCACTTTCGCCCTTCATGATTCCGGATCCTTTATCCATTCGCACTGAGGAAGCTTTCAATGAAAAACTGGCAGGATCCAGTTTTGAACGGTTGAAATTTAGCCGATGGATGCGTAATCTGGAAGCAGTCCAACATAATTTAAACATCAATAAATAAATAGATGAACTGTAACCTGTAATTATTCATTGGATGAAAGAAATCCAGATTTTTATTTATATACATATACACTCGAAATATGTGAAAAAAAAGATAAAAAGACCACCCTGGTATGGGTGGTCAATTATATTTAGCTTATTTGGACTTCTGAGTTATGGCAACGCGGTTGATGTTGCTACGGGAGTTGGTGTAGGCGTTACGATATTGACTGAAATCAGGATATTGGTACCGGCTTTCAACGGTGCATTTTCGTCTGTCATGTTGTTCAATTTCATAATTGACTCAATCGTAGAGTTGAACTTGGATGCGATTTCGCGCAGGGAATCGTTCAATTCAATCTCGTAGGTGATCTTCTGACCAGACGTGAATTGCTCCAGTGCAATGGGTGTATTGGTAGGTAATTTTGTATTTGGTCCCGGGATTATCACTTCCTGACCTGGAATCAAATTGCAGTTATTCATAGTTAAGCCGTTAATTGCCAGGAACAGGTCCATGCCAACACCAAATTTTTCTACAGCGACATACCAGCAGTTGTCACCTTCCTCAACGGTATAGAGTTGTGGGCCTTCCGGAGTCGGCGATACTGTCGGCGTCGGGGTGTGCGTTATTGTTGGAGTGATCGTGGGAGTGGAGGTTGGTACAGTCGGTGTCGGTGTCAATGTTTCCGTGGGTGTCGGTGTTTTTGATGCAAATAATCCTCCTAATGGTGATCCTTCATTGCCGGAAAACCACAGGATTATCAGGAGAATCCCAAGGGCAATAATGATAGCGCCAATGACCCAAATGACCACAGGAAGCACTTTTTGTTTCCTTTGGTATGAATTAATTACATATTGAGGGCTGCTCTTCTTTGCCATCTTCTGATCCTTTCAAACAGGTTTATTAATATCTTATTGTACATGGAAAATCCATCTTTTGGTGTAGGTCAGCTTTCTGAGTGCGAATGGTTATTATTAAGGATTTCTTTGAGGAATTCTCCCGTGTATGATTTTGAATTCTTGGCTACTTCCTCAGGTGTCCCTGTGGCAACAATTTCTCCGCCACGGTCACCACCTTCCGGCCCCAGATCAATAATATAATCGGCCACTTTGATAATATCCATATTGTGCTCAATAATCAGGATCGAGTTCCCCTGCTCAGCCAGACGCTGCAGGACGTCGATCAAACGATGCACATCAGCAGCATGCAGTCCCACCGAGGGTTCATCCAACACATACATCGTTTTGCCTGTAGCGCGCCTTGAGAGCTCTTTGGAGAGCTTGATGCGCTGTGCCTCACCGCCGGAGAGTGTAGTTGCTGATTGACCGATGCGGATATATCCCAGCCCCACTTCCTGCAACAGCAACAACTTGTTGCGAATGGCGGGGAAAGCATCGAAGAAGACAATCGCGTCATCTACTGTCATGTCAAGCACATCTGCAATCGACTTCTCTTTAAATTTGACATGCAGTGTTTCGGAATTGAAGCGTTTCCCATGGCATACTTCACAATCGACATAGATATCCGGCAGAAACTGCATTTCGATTTTATTCTTCCCCTGCCCCTGACAGGCTTCGCAACGCCCGCCATGAACATTGAATGAAAAGCGGCTGGCAGTGTATCCACGCAGCTTGCTCTCAGGCAATTCTGCGTACAGTTTGCGAATGTCATCAAACATTCCGGTATATGTGCCCGGATTAGATCGGGGCGTTCGCCCAATCGGTGTCTGGTCAATTTCAATAATCTTGTCGAGATTTTCCAGCCCGGTCATTTTTTTGAATTTGCCCGGTATTGTGGACGCGCGGTTAAGTTCCTTTGCCAGATGTTTGTAGACTATTTCATTCAGCAGCGTGGATTTTCCACTGCCGGAAAGGCCGGTGATACAGACAATCATTCCCAATGGAATGGTTACGTCAATGTTTTTCAGGTTGTTTTCGCTGGCACCATATATTTTCAACTTGCGTGAGTTTACCGGGCGCCTTTCAGCCGGGATTGGCACAAATTTCCTGCCACTCAGGTAATTTCCCGTCAGTGAAGCAGGATTACGGATGATCGCCTGCGGATTCCCCTCAGCGACAAGTTCACCACCCTTATCACCTGCCCCTGGCCCCAAATCAAGGACCCAGTCAGCATTCATGATCGTTTCGCTGTCATGCTCTACAACCAATACTGTATTGCCAAGATCGCGCAGCTGCTTTAACGTGCTCAGGAGCTTGTTATTGTCATGCGGATGCAATCCAATGGATGGTTCATCCAGCACGTACAACACACCCATCAGCTGCGACCCGATTTGGGTTGCCAGACGAATTCGCTGTGCTTCACCGCCTGATAACGAGGCAGAGGAGCGCATCATCGTCAGATAATCCAGCCCAACATTCGATAAGAATTCAAGCCTGACCAGAATTTCTTTCAGGATCTTTTCAGCAATTGTACGTTGGCGCAGACTGAGCTCACCTTTATCACTATTGAGAAAATGCGTCCATTCCAGCAATTGCAGCACGGTCATATCTGAGACCTCGACGATGTTTTTATCATTGACAGTCACCGCCAGTGACTGTTTGTTGAGGCGTTTCCCGCCGCACTCAGGACAAACTTTTTCCGTCATAAATTCGCCAATTTTTCCGCGTACGAATTCCGAAGTTGTCTCCATGTATCGGCGCTCAAGATTAGGTATCACACCTTCAAAAGCAGCCCTGTATGATGTTTTGCGATTCTGTCTGCCAACCAGGTCAACTTCAATTGACTTTCCCCTGGTGCCATACAAAATCACATCACGTTGTTTTTGGGTTAATTTGTTAACCGGCATGTTCATATCGATTCCATAATCTTTAGCCACGCTGGATAACATCTGCCAGTAATAAAGTGATTTATCGCGAGCATTCCCCCATTCCATCGCGGAAATTGCGCCTTGATTCAACGATTTTGTCTGATCCGGTATGATCAAATCCGGATCAATTTCCTGTTTAAAACCCAGTCCCTGGCATTCCGGACAGGCGCCATGCGGGGTATTGAATGAGAAAGAACGCGGTTCAATTTCAGCAAAACTGATCCCATGTTCCGGGCAGGCGAGGAATTCAGAATATTGATAATCCTTTTCAGGAGATTCCGCAAGGTTACTGATGGTGATTGATCCTTCTCCCACCTTCAGTGCTGTTTCAATGGAATCAGTCAGACGTGATTTCTGTGCGCGCTCTTCTTCGCCATCTCCCTCATTTTTGCGGATAACTACCCGATCGACAACGGCCTCAATCGTATGAATCTTGTAGCGATCCAGCTCAATTTCCTCGTCTAATGAGTAGACTGTGCCATCTATCCGGACACGTACGAAGCCGCCTTTACGCAGCTCTTCCAGCGCAGCCTGATACGTCCCTTTGCGGGCTCGGACAATCGGCGCCAGAATGAGCAGTCGGCTGCCTTCCGGGAAGCTGCTGATGCTGGTGACGATTTCCTCAGCGGACTGTCTGGTAACCACACGGCCGCAAACAGGACAATGCGGAACGCCAACCCGCGCAAAGAGCAATCGCAGGTAGTCGTATATTTCCGTGACGGTACCAACGGTTGACCGCGGGTTTCGCGAGGTTCCTTTCTGGTCAATGGATACCGCTGGCGATAATCCTTCAATCGAATCGACATCCGGTTTGTCCATCTGCCCCAGAAACTGTCGTGCGTAAGCAGATAATGACTCAACATAACGCCGCTGCCCTTCCGCAAAGATGGTATCAAACGCCAGTGAAGACTTGCCAGAACCTGATAGACCGGTGATGACAACCAGTTTATCTCTTGGAATTTCTACAGTGATGTTCTTTAAATTGTTAACGCGTGCACCAACCACGCGGATTTTATTATGTTCCAAACTCCCCCTCAAACGCTTTCTATGCCAGGGATTGCAGTGCTGCCCGGATTTTTTCCTCAACCGTATCCGGTACATCTTTTGAAATGGTTTGAACCGCAGCCTGCGCCTGAACCAGGCTGTAGCCTAATGCGGTCAACGCTTCAATAACTTCGTAATCGGTTGTACGGATTTCTGCGAATCCTTCTTCAAATCCGGTCAGTTTCCCTTGCAGATGTAATAATATTTTTTGTGCTGTCTTTTTCCCCACTCCCGGGACTCGTGACAGAAAGTCGGGCTGCTCCTGCACGACGGAGCGGCGGATCGTCTCAACACCGGCGTGTGACAGGATCGCCAACGCCAGCCGCGGGCCAATTCCAGTCACACCCAGCAGCAGATTGAAATATTCAAGTTCTTGAGCAGTCTCAAATCCATAAAGCGCTAACAGGTCTTCACGAACAATTAATTGTGTATGAAACTGGAATTTCTTCCCAGGTTCGGCTTTTTCAACGGATATGATTGGAGCATAAACTTTTAGTCCAATGCCGCCAATCAAAACTACCAGGAAGTCAGTTCCTTTCTCAATCACCACACCTTCAAGATAAGTTATCATTTGCCCATCAATCCTCGATATGAATTATATATTTGATAAGCCATGATTCCGGTCGCGACCGCCAAATTCAATGAGTCACTGCTGCGCAGCATTGGGATTCTCACAACCTGGTCGCAGGCGCTGATTTGATCCTCGGAAAGCCCGTTGCGTTCACTGCCCATCAACAGAATCATTGGGGCTGGATAAGCTATCGTCGCATAATCAGTGGCAGCCTTGTCAGAGGTGCCGATCATTGGAAGCAACTGAGATTGCTTCCATCTGTTTAGTTCCGGGAAGCTGGTTTGAACGATTTTGAGCGAGAACAACGCTCCTATCGATCCTCGTACTGCACCGGTATCATATGGGCTGACACAATCACCCAGCAGCAGGATCCCCTGCGCCGCAACGGCGTCCGCAGTGCGGATAATTGTTCCCAGGTTACCAGGATCGGCAATCTCGTTGAGCTCTATCAACAGCTCTTTTTCGGGAGCAAGATCAGCTAAGGTGAAGTGTTCCTTTTTCCCAAGTGCCGCCATTCCCTGCGGATTTTCTTTCAAGGATATCGAACGGAAAACCGATTCGCTCACCTCAAGCAATTCGATCCCCTGATTCCGACATTTTTCCAGCAGCTCCAGTCCATACTCATTTTTCAGCAGGTCTGCTGACCAGATCACAGTCTGCAGAATAGAACCATGATCGAAAGCTTCTCCCAGAATGCGGAACCCTTCCATATAAAACCAGGGAGAATTCTTTTGAAATTTCTTCTCCTTGAGACGTTTGATATCTTTTATCCGGAAATTTGATGTGCTTTTGATGATCATATTCACTTGGATTTCATCAGATTCAAATACAGGTTGGAGTTCGCACAGCAGATGGCAATAGCCAGCGCATCAGCGGCATCATCCGGTTTGGGGATTGTTTCGAGGTTGAGCAGCGCTTTCACCATGATCTGAACCTGTTTCTTTTCAGCATTTCCATACCCAACTACAGCCTGTTTCACTTCCATAGGCGTAAATTCTGCGACTTCAACTCCTGCCTCAGCAAGGCAAAGCATGATCACGCCACGCGCCTGTCCAACGCTGATCGCGGTGGTCACATTGCGGTGAAAAAACAACTTCTCCACAGCTCCTCGTTGAGGTTTGTGAAGAAGTATTTTTTCTTTTATGCCTTCGTAAAGCTTCAGAAGGCGGATTTCCATTGACATGTTCGCAGGGGTCTCTACGACGCCGTAGTCAATCGCGGTTAAGGTTCCCCGGGTTGATAAATCAATAAAGCCATACCCGGTTAATGCAGTCCCCGGATCGATTCCCAATACGATCATTCAGATTATTCTTCATTTTCCATTTTCGCGATTGCTTCGTCGCTGATGCTCAGATTATGGTAGACATTTTGGACGTCATCCAGCTCTTCGAACGTATCGATAACCCGCATAACCTGCAGCGTATCATCTACGCTTAATTCCATTTCCTGATTTGGCACCATGCGCAATTCAGCTTCCGTGATATGAATATTGGCTTTATCGAACGCATCGCTCAAAACTTTGTACTGATCAGATTCCGCGAGAATTTCAATGCCATCTTCACTTTCGTCAACTTCATCAGCACCATTTTCAAGCGCAACTTCGAAAATATGGTCAAAATTAAGGTTGTCACCCGTGATCAGGAAGTAAGCTTTGCGGGAAAACTGCCAGGCAACAGAGCCGGTTTCACCGAGGTTCCCGCCAGCACGTGAAAACGCATGACGGATGTCTGCCACTGTACGGTTGCGATTTTCGGTAACGCATTCCAGAATCATCGCAACGCCCTTGGGGCCGTAACCTTCATAGGTCACTTCTTCGAAATCCATTCCTTCTTTGGAATCACCTGATCCGCGTTTGATTGCTCGATCGATACTTTCCTTTGGCATGTTGTTGGCGCGAGCCTTATCAATGCTGAGCCGCAATTTGAAGTTCATGCCTGGATCCGCTCCATCGCGTGCTGCCAACGTGATTTCTTTGGCCAGCTTGGTGAAAAGCTGCCCACGTTTTGCATCTCCTGCGCCTTTTTTACGTTTGATAGTCGCCCAATGAGAATGTCCTGACATATTCATTCCCCTTTTCTAATTAAGATAGATTCATTCAATCAAGAATGTGTGTTTCCCTTATCGAAAATCAGAATTATTTATTTTCATTCCGTTCAACTGAATAATTATACTATACCCAATAAAACCGCTCGTTTGATAAAAACCCACGGCGGAAAAAGGCAATGAAAGCGCTTTTATCAGTAAGGAACTGACCTGTTTGGCTTTGTAACCGGATTAACCAGTTGACCGATTCCTTCGATTTGCGTTTCAATCACATTACCCGCATAAATCGGTGAGGTTCCTGCAGGCGTGCCGGTAAGGATCATATCGCCGGGCATCAGCGTCATAATGGAGGAAATATATGCGATGATCGCGGGAATAGGAAAGATCATATCGCGCGTGGAGGCCATCTGGCGCAGCTCAGTGTTTACACGGCAGGTCACCACGGCATCCGCTGGCTCGAAATCGGTCTCAATCCAGGGACCGATTGGGCAAAAGGTGTCGAACCCTTTTCCGCGCGTAAAGGTTTCATCTTTCATCTGCAAATCCCGTGCAGTGATGTCATTTGCTACTGTATACCCGAACACATGGAAAAATGCATTTTCCGGGATAACACTTTTAGCCCGTTTTCCAATCACAATGGCAAGCTCTGCCTCATGTTCCACTCGCTCTGATACCTCCGGCAGTACAATCGCTTCTCCGGTTCCAATGATCGTACTCGGTGGCTTCAAAAAAATGGTTGGGTATTCTGGAATGGCACGGTCAAACTCTTTGGCGTGGTCAATATAGTTCCAGCCGACTGCCACAATCTTACCCGGGAGAATCGGAGCCAGCAGGCGCACATTCTCAATGGGAATCGTTGCCTCAAGCCGGCGATACTCACCGAAAAGATTGCCTTCAATTTCACCGACAAAATCGTTATATATCCAGCCAATTTTCGGTTCCGAGCGGTTTTCCTGAATAAAGCGTATGAATTTCATCAATGACTCCTTATTAGAACCATTTGCGTTTCATGAAAATAAGGATGGTGATAATCGAGAGAGAAGCAAGCGTAATGAGAACAACCAATGGCATATGAGGATGATGGGCAACATATTCCGGGAAATTCACGTTCATGCCCAAAAATCCGGTGATTATGTTGGGAATTGTCATAATAATCGTGACCGATGCCAGCATTTTCATCACTACGTTCAGGTTATTGGAGATTACCGATGCAAAAGCGTCCATCAGCGATGACAGAATTGACGAAGAAATGTTGGTCATATCCATCGCCTGCGTGTTTTCAATAATCACATCCTCTAACAGATCCTTATCCTCCTCGTAACGCTGGAAAGATGGCAGTTTTGACAGGCGGAAAAGCGCGAGTTCGTTTTGCTTTAGTGCCTGAGAGAAATATACGTAACTCTTCTGATACTTCAGCAAACTGAGGAGTTCTGTGTTGCGCATTGACTCGTACAGGTTATCTTCCAAAACATCGACGGTTTTGTTGATTGCCCTGACCGCATCCAGAAATTCAACCGCTGCCCGCATCAATATTCGCAGTGTAAAGCGATAGCGCTTGGTAGTCGATAATTTTGCCGCTTTGCCACTGGCAAAATAATCCATAATTTCTGTCGCCTTCGAACACAGCGTAACGATGTACTTGTCTGTGATGATGATGCCCAGCGGAATGGTGATATATGGAATATCCTCTTTCTCGCTTATGTAGTAGGGAATACGAATAACGATCAACGTCAAACCGTTGTCCTCTTCCTCAATTCTCGAACGTTCATCGATATCCAGACTGTACGTGATGTAATCCATTGGAATACCGAGTTCTACCAGCTTCATCTGCTCTTCCGACGAGGGGGCAACAGCGTTCACCCAGCAGTTATTCACTGGCTCAGGTATTTCTTCTAGAATAAACTCATTGTTTTTATAATATTTGAGCATTTCCCCCTCCTGGATATAATATCTTACAGATAACTCCATAATTTTACTCATCTGTACGCATTTCGAAAAGGTATTTCCTGAAAAATGTATGCAGCAGGATATGTATAATTTGCAGAATCTTCGGTTAAATTATGGCACGTAATTTGCACACATACAGATAAAAAAGTAAATTCATTTCATTATTAAGGACAAAAATGAAACAACATTTCCGGATTGTTCTTATATTCATCTTGTTCGTTATGATTTTAATCGGGTTTCAGACTGTTTCGGCTGAAATTATTTATGAAGAGCAATCCGGAAAATTGAAACATCAATCCCAGGACATAGAAGTTTTTTCTGAACTGTCCGATTACACAGATTCTTTTTACACTGGATATGCAGCCGATCCGTTTTCAATGCAGGATTACACGCCAAAAGATATAAAGGACATTGCTGATCAGGATTTCTCTCTGCCGTCCTCTTTTGATGCCCGTAAAATGGGTTGGATCACTCCCGTAAAAAATCAGTTTCCTTTTGGAACCTGCTGGGGACATACTGCAATGAACCTCGCTGAATCCAATCTGATTCGAAAAGGATATTCAAATTCCAGATTAAACCTCTCAGAGCTTCAGCTTCATTATTTCCTGTGGCATAAAGTACCAGACCCCTTAAACTTGATCAGCGAAGATAAAAACCTCTGGTTTCCCTATGAATATGCAAAAGGAAAAAGGTATTATTGGATCGACTCTGGATTGACTGCACACCGGGGACTGTTTTTATTGAGCACCTGGATCGGGCCGACATTTGAATCAGCTGCGCCTTATCCTAGTCCATCAGCCAATATTCATCAAATCAGACTGGACGATTCACTGGCTTATCAAAAAACCGTTGCTTATCTGGATAACGCAATTGTTGTACCTTTTCAAAACATTAACGCGGTCAAAAAAAATGTCATCCTCTACGGATCAGCGATGATCGCCTACCACAATTCGTTTAATCCCAACTATTATCGAAAAGAAAAAGCATCTTTTTTTTGTCCTGATAAGAAATATCCGAGCCATTTTGCAAGCATCATTGGCTGGGATGATACCTATCCGGCTGGTCGTTTTTCTCAAGTTCCTCCCGGAGACGGAGCTTGGTTAATAAAGAACAGTTTTGGAACCGATTTTGGAAACGATGGATTTTTCTGGCTGTCTTATTATGATGAATCATTATATAAAGACGCTTTCTTCTATGGATTTGAACCAAAGAAAAAGAATCAGAGAAACTATCAGTACGACGGATCATTGAATCATGACACAATATCGTTTCCGGATTCAAATGAAGTGCTGGCGGCAAATGTCTTTACGAGTCAGAATGATGAATCTTTAACCGCAGCCGCCTTTGCCACCAATTCACATGATTTCAAGTATGAAATTAGAGTATTCACCAATTTGAAAGATGATGCAAACCCTGAAAGCGGCGAGTTGGAGATGACAATCCGTGGACGAAAAAACTACTCCGGATATTACACAATCCCGTTTCCCTATTCAATATCGCTTCAAAAAGGTACGCGCTTTTCTGTTGTGATCAGGATAACCACCGAACAGGTCGGCAGGGCTAACATTTTTACTGACACTTCATTTATCAACAAGGTTAAAAATTATCGTGGCGAAAAAGTTACATACCTTCAATTTATCAGTTCCTCTCACCCAAAAGAAAGTTTCTATTATTCCAAAGAAAACGGCTGGATAGATTGCTATGATGAGAACGAAGAATATAATCTGGGCAATGTCCGAATCAAAGCATTTACGATGATCAAAGCAGGAAACACAAAATCACTGCTTTCAGACACAATGGAATCAAATCAGGATTTGCTCATATTTGATCAAACAGAACTGCCGACGTCAACGTCAAAATCTGCGGACCCAATCCTGTTTGATCAAATGGATGTATCAAAATTGATGTTGCCGTCTACCGGATTCTGATACAAATAAAATACCATTTATGCTGATATAATATAGGTTAATTAATTTGGGGATGTCCAGGTTTCGACGGGGGAGGCTGGTCCCGAATTGCGAGCCGAGAGGTACCGATCTCGTAAAATCAGTGCAAACAATTAAGTGCCAATAATCGCACTTCCTACGCTGCAATGCCACTCGCTGCCTAAGCGATAAGCAACGCCGCAATGACCTCTTCAGGTCACGTTCGCCTGCATCGTACTCCTGACCGATCGCAGAGCGGGCGACACAAAGTCAGGATGCTGCTCGTGAATTCACGGCACGAAGCATAAGAGGACTTTCGGGTCTGAGTGAATTGTCCGCAAGGGGCTTGTCCGTTTGACCCTTGACGGATGAAATCAACAAACTGACTACGCTCGTAGTACATTCGAGGGTCGAATCTTTCGGACGCGGGTTCGATTCCCGCCATCTCCACAAATCGCAGCAAGTCGAAGACCTTCTGGTTGAGATCATTGCTATTGTTGTGGAATTCCACGGTCAGTTCTAAGAGAAGAGATCACCCATGGAACAACTGATAAAAGATTCTGATTACCAACTTCTGAAAGACTTGATGAATTGTCAGACAGATTCAGGCAAAATTATCCCTGACAAATTAATCCCATATTCAAAACAC